>NZ_JBHUWW010000031.1:0-66153 GCF_042669755.1 Kitasatospora sp. NPDC057223
AGGCACCGCCATGCCGTGCAGACCACCCGGGTCGCCCGGTACACGGGAAGGGATGCGACACCTGGAGTGCTCGGCGGCGGTGCACAAGTACCTGAATGGGGCGCTGACACAGGACCGGGGCACGGGGGCCGGCTACTCCTGGCAGGCCCAGGCGCCCGACCCCGGGAAACAGCACGACCACCAGGACCACGACCAAAACGACGACCAGGACGACGACCAGGCGCAGCCGCACCGGGCCGGGGCCGGCGATCGGCGGGTCGTTCCCGGCAGCGAGGGCAGCCCGGCCACCACCACCCCGCACGGCGCCGGACACGGCTCAGGACCAGGGGGCGACGGCCACCCGCACGCCCCCCAGCGGCCGGGACGCGCACCGCACCCGGCGCCCCAATCCCCCGGTGAACCCGGCACACGAAATCACGGCCCGCCGAAACTGACCCGACCGGCGGCAATTCCGGCGCACCGTCAATTCACGGGAACACCCCGGAAAGGACCCGGGCCCCGGACTGCCCGGCAAACCCCGGCCAGCCGGGCGGCCGACCACCAGCAGTCACCGAAACCCGCGCCCCCCGCAGTGTCCCGGACGGCCGAACCGGGCCCCGCGCCCGGACCCTGATTGGTCTACCAGAACGCGATCCAAGCGCCCGAAACGGTGTGAGGTCACAGAACCGAACCCGGGAACCCGGAACTAGACACCAGGGACAGCCACCCAAGCAGCCCGCCATAGGACGGCCGCCGATCCGATCTACCTGCCAACGGCCAGCGTGTGCAGGGCGCAACGGCACGCCAGGGCGCTCAGAGCGTCCGCGCGCAGGGCCATGAACAGGCGTGCCTGCGGCCCGACGCCCTCCAGGCGCCGGTGATGCCCGGCGGCGAGCAGCGGTGCCCTGAGGCGTCCGGGAACGGGGAAGGTTTCGTACGCGCCGCCGGACCGGATACCGCCCGGTCCGTCCCGGGGAATCCGGAGGCCAGGGCCCGGCCGGGTCGACGTGGTCCCGGGGCGCCGGGCGCCGACCGTGCCGGGTGCCACGGCGGCCGGGGCCTGCCGCAGGCATCCCGGCCGTTGGCGCGTCCTTCGCGCGTGCGGCAGTCCATGGCTTCAACTGCACTGGCCAGATGGCATGTTGACGAACTGTTAGAGAAATTGGAGACTGGCATCGTCCTGGTGCGGCCCCATCCCCGGCGCCGTCGCCCCAGGGTGTTCGTCCATGCCCTTCTTCACAGTCCGCCACCGGAGCATCCGGCTCCACGGCGGCCACTCCAAGGAAGCAGCCATGATCAACGACACCCGCCCCTTCGTCCGACGCGCCGCCCTCGGCGCCTGTGCGGCGGCCCTGGCCGCCCTGGTGGTGCCGGGCATCGCCGCACACGCGGCCACCGCGCACCCGGCCGCCGCCTTGGCCAAGCCGGCCGTCGTCCTGGCCAAGCCGGCCGCCGGTGCCGGCGTCTTCACCTTCACCGTTCCCGGCGCCCGTGCCGGGGCCGCGGTGCAGTCGATCGACTGCACCGTGACCCCCTCGGCGCCCTTCCGCTACTACGGGGGCCCCTACGGGGGCGGGGAGGAAGGCTTCGCGAGCGTCAGCTGCTCGGCCCCCGTCTACAAGATCGAGCTCGGGGTGGCGCTCTTCTACCGGGGCGCCCAGGTCACCTACAACTCCAACACCGTGTACAATGCACTCAGTGCGAGCGCCGACACGGAGTACCCGGTTAACCCGGGCAACTACCAGACCGGCGCGCAGGCGACCATCACCACGGTCTACGGCGGAGCCTCGGTGACCAGCCCCGTCTACGGAAGCGCCATCGTCACCCTGTAGTGGGCCCGGACCTGCTCTCCCGCACGGCGCCGCGCCCCTGAACCCCGGCCGGAGCTCCGCGGGTGCCGGGCCGCCGCTGTCCGCCCGCAGCCGGCGGTGGCCCGCGCCCGCGGCGGCCCGGGCCACCGCGGGCCTGCCGGAGGGTTTGCCGGCAGGCCCGGGGTCTGTACGGTCTTCGGTGTAACTCCCGATCAAGGAAGAACACCTGATGAGCGACGTGATCGCCTCCGTCGAGGCGGTTGAAGAGGTCCGGCCGGCCGAGCTGTCGGCGGACCTGCTGGACGACGGGTTGATCGGGCAGCTGGTGGATCGGGCCCGCGCCGTCAGCTGGCCCCGGCTCGGGCGCATGCTCGGCGCCTGGTCCCCGTCCGGGGCATCGCGTCGGCTGCCCCGCCGGTGGGCTGCTTCCGTGGGGGCCGGATCGCGGGGGTCCAGGGGTTCGCGACGATCGGCCTGTTCACAGCCGCGCTGCGGCATCCAACCACGGATCGGCACTTCCATCTGGAGCTGCTGGCTCTGGAGTACGACAGGCGGCCGGCGGGGTACGGGTTCTTTCCTCAGGTCCTGGAGCACGTGGCCGCATGGATGCTCGCCGGCGGGACGGCGGTCCTGCGCGGCAACGTGATCCCCCTGCCCTCACCGCTGCCGGGCGGGGTGATGACCGCCCTCTACGCCGCGATGCCCGTCTACTACGACGAGGACTTCTCCACTGTCACCGTCGAGAACGGCAGCGACGTCACGATCGTCTGGCTCATCCCCATCACCCGTGAGGAATCCGCCTTCATCCACACCCACGGCTGGGAGTCATTCGAAGAATTCCTCACCCGGCAGGACCCCGACCTCCTCGATATCAACCGTCCCGCACTGCATTTCTAGAGACCCGACCGAGAGGGGCGGGACCGGGGCGGCGGGGCGGGGCCGGCTCCGGTGGGATCACCGCACGGGCGGGGCGGGTACCTGGTCCGCGTCGCGGTGGCGGGCGCCGGGTCCGGTTCAAAGCCCGCCTGCGGCCCGGGAGTACGGTGGGACGGGCCTCGGATTAGGGTCGCTCTCGTGGAGGTGAATCCGGCGCAGTGCCTGCGGTGGGCGTCATCGGGCGGGTAGGACGGGGTTGTGACGGATGCCGGGGACCGGGTGACGGTCGATGCGATCTGTCGGGCGGCGGATCTGACGCGGGCGTACCTCGCCCGGGAGCGGGCCGTGGTGGAGGGGCTCCTCGCCGGAGTGGACGGCGGGGTGCTGGACGGGGTGCTGGCCTGGTTGGTCCTCGACCACGACGATCTCTTCGCCGAGCTGGGGGAGCCGTCGATGCCGGTGCGGGGGTTCGACGCGGTGGCGGCGCTGGCGCCGGCGGAGTCGCAGTTCGCGGTCACGACGGCGGTGCGCCGGGTCGCCTCGGGCGATGCCGGACTTGCCGCTGTGGTGGAAGAACTCGGCCGGCGCGAGGACCAGGCCCACGCCGTAGCGATCTGTACCACCGTCATGCTCCTGGAAGCGGTCGGCCGCACCGAGGCCCTGCGGATCCTGGACGAGGACACCGCTCAGTACATAAGGAGGGGTCACCCCCGGCCCTACACGCTCACCTGAGCGACGCCACCGCTTTGCGCAGGGCGACCGCGCACGCGGCCGCTGCCACAAGCAGCGTCAGTGGAGCGGCCAGGGCCGCGGTCCAGGCCGTGAAGCCCTTCCAGGGAACGATGTAGGAGCCCCACGGGGCTCTCACCGCGTCGACGCTCCCGCCGGGGTGGCCGGCGCGGCGCAGCGAGATGTGGGTTCCGTCGGTGAGGAGGGCCTCGCACTGGACGTAGTTGTTGCGGGCGGAGTGCCTGGTCTCGCACGCGGAGATGGTCGCTCGCTCCGGTGAGCCGTGTGGTGCCACCAGGGACAGGCCGAACAGGAGGGCGATGCCGGCCGCACCCAGGCACAACATCGTCAGCGCGGCCCAGAGCCCGGCCGTCCACCTTCCGCCCGCAGTTGTCACGGTGAGAAAGCTACCCGTTTGGGAACCGGGCACCGGCGGTGGGGGCCGGTGCCCGGTTCGGCTTCGTCGGCAGCTGCGGGCTGCAGTCGAAGCCCGGCCGACGCAACGGACTCGGGGCCGGGCCGTTGATCCCCGAACGCGGGTACTCCTCTTTCGGGGGGGTACCGGCCCATGCTCCCGACGTCGGCGTATCCGACGAAGCGTCACTTGTTGTTTTGTGGAAACGTATTGTGCCGATGGACCGTCGGTCGGCACGCTGGTCCCATGGCACATTCGAGGGCGAGGCTGATCTTCAGTGGCGTGCTGACCGTGCCGGTGTTCGCGGGAGGAACCTTCGGCGCCGCCTGGCTGATGGCGGCCATCGGTTACACCCACGGGCTCCTCACCGGCGCCGTCTACGGGCTTTACCTGCTGGCTTTCGTGATCGTCCTGCGCCATGTCCGCCGTCTCGGGGAGGACACCATGGAGTCCGGCACGGCGCTGTTGTTCGGCTTCCTGCTGCTGGGGGCCATAACCGTCTTCATGGTGGCGTTCCAGGACGGGGCCGGGCAGCGCGCCCTGGCCGAACGCGGGGTGGCCGCCACCGGCCACGTCGACCGACTGTGGACGGACTGGGGCAGGGGCGAGAACGACCGCGTGCGCCATTTCACCGAGGTCGCTCTCACCACCGGCTCGACGGAACGAGTGGAGACCGACACCCCCGAGGAACGGCCGGACATCGGCGAGAACGTCACCGTCACCCTCGACCCCCGCCACCGGGTCGCGAGCCGATTCGGTGCGCCCCCGGACCTGCCGGATACAAAACTCAGGACGGCCAGCTTCACCGTACTCTGCGCGATCGCACTCGTCTTCGCGGGAGCCGTCCTGCGGGCCGCCCACCGCACGCCCGGACGGCGCCGCACCCGCTGAACACCACCCCAGGCCCATGGCTGGGAGTCCTTCAAAGAATTCCTCACTCGTCAGGACCCCGATCTCCTCGATACCGACCGTCCGCCGCTGCATTTCTAGAGACCCGGCCAGTTCGGGACGCGGGACCGAGCCTGCAGCGACGGGCAGTCGTTGGACCCGAAGCGGGGTGTTCGGGCTGCGGCGGCGCAGCGGGAGGAGGACGGCTCTCGTGAGTCACTGGATGGGCCGGAGGACCGGCGCCTGGTCGGTGTGTCCCCGTCCTCGCGGGCGCCGAGGTTGAGGTGCTCGGAGGCGTTGGCAGACCGCTGATGAGGGGCTTGAGCGCCGGATCCCGCACCGGGTGAGGCAGGCTCTCCGTAACGTGGATGCCGGCACGCCGATGCCGCAGGGCCGGGGAGGACGAGACCTGGGGAGGGGCAGTTGACCAGCACCGACGGCATAGATCTCTATCTCGGCCTGGACGTCGGCAAGGGCGAGCACCATGCAACCGCGCTCACGCCGGCCGGCAAGAAGGTCTTCGACAAGGCACTGCCCAACAACGAGCCCAGGCTCCGTGAACTGTTCACGATACTGCAGGCCAAGCACGGGACCGTGCTGGTGGTGGTCGACCAGCCGGCCACCGTCGGCGCCCTGCCACTGGCCGTCGCCCGCGACACCGGTTGCCGCATCGCCTACCTGCCCGGCCTGACCATGCGCCGGATCGCCGACCTCTACCCCGGCGAGGCGAAGACCGACGCCCGCGACGCGCACGTCATCGCGGACGCCGCCCGCACCATGCCGCACACCCTGCGCGACCTGGTGGCGGCCGACGAGACCGTCGCCGAGCTGGAGATGATCGCCGAATTCGACATTCCCGACCGCCGGCCACCTCGCGGCCTACGCGGGCCTGGCGCCCGTCACCCGATCCTACGGCTCCTCGATCCGCGGCGAACACCCCTCCCGGCGCGGCAACAAACAGCTCAAACGAGCCTTCTACCTCGCCGCATTCGCCTCACTGTCCCAACCCGAGTCACGCACCTACTACGACCGGAAACGACGCGAAGGCAAACACCACGTCGCCGCCCTCGTCGCACTCGCCCGCCGCCGCATCGACGTCCTCTTCGCCATGCTCAGAGACGGCACCCTCTACCAGCCACCGACCACCGCGACCGGTTGACGAAGACCATAGGGGCACTTTTTTCGGGGGTCGCTGATACACCAATGACCCGTCGGCGGTCCGCGCCGTACGGACCGCCGACGGGAGGGACACGACCGATGCCGGTGCCCGAAGGACACCACCGCGTCCGCAGCCACACCCGCCGCAACCCACGGCCCAGCACGAAGAGATGAGCGGTTGGACGATCACGGGCCTGTGACCTTCAGAAACGTGCGGGTGCTGCTGGCGCGGGAGAGTCGCTGTTTGGCGCGAAGTACCGATACGGCGCAGTGGCGCAGCAGTACCTGGATTGCCGGCCGGGTCCGGCACGGTACTTCTGCGTCGAGGACAGTGTCACCATCCGCCGTGGAAGGGCCAGGTCACGCGCTCCCCCACTTCGGCAGGCCCACCTCTCGTCCCCGTGACGTGCCCGTCCGTACCGCGAAAGCATTCGCGCGATCGGAGAACCTCGAGGGTGTAGGTGACGGGCCGCACTCCTGCCGGTCGGGCCGGTAGGCGTGGGGCGGGTGTCACAGTCGGGTTCCCTGCACACCGGCGCAGTACGGGCCGATGAGGACGGGCACCTCACGGATTCCCCCAGCAGGGACTGCCGCCGTCCGCCCCGGCTGCGTCCTCCCTGCGCGCAGGGATACCTCGGCCGAGGCGGTGCTGATGGCGCTCTTTTTGAATGTCCCCACCTCGTGCTCGGGTAGTGGGCAGATCTGCTCTCTCGGAATCCCCACCTGCTGCGCCTGCCGCGATCACCGCCGGGGACGTGCCGATGCCCCGCCAGTTCCCGATCGGCAAACCGTGGGGCAGCGCAACCCGCGGCACCGACCGGCCCGACTACGCGACCCGGCCGTGATCTCCATCGCCGCGCAAATGGAGCTTCTGGCGGGCAACACCGGGCGGGCCGGCGAGAGCGGCGCCGCCACCTTCCCGGCGGTGCCATGTGTAACAGCTTGAGGTACAGCCGTACGGCGGGCGGGCCGCCGCCCGATCATCGGCATGTGACTGCCTCGGAGCCCAGACCCTTCGCCATGAGCGCCTTCGGGAGCCGACATGGCTGACGTTCAACGCTGGTCGGGAGTGCCTCTGGGCTCACCCCTGGGTGACCCCGTCGAACCCGTGCGGTCGGTGGCGTGGGCGGTCCTCGACGGCAGGCCCGTCCTGGCCACCGGCACAGACGGCGGCTACGGCGAGGACGGCGGTCTGGTGCGGTTGTGGGATATGGGTGACCCAAGCGCACCCGTTCCCTTGGGACCGCCCCTGGGCGGCCCCGGCGACTGGGTGTGGTCGGTGGCGTGGGCCGTCCTCGACGGCAGGCCCTTGCTGGCCGCTGGCGGCTACGGCAGCCGTGGCGGAGGTTCGGTGTGGTTGTGGGACATGGGTGACCCGACCGCACCCGTTCCCTTGGGACCGCCCCTGGACGGCCCCGGCGGCCAGGTCCTGTCGGTGGCGTGGGCCGTCCTCGACGGCAGGCCCGTCCTGGCCGCCGGCAGCGGTGGAGGGTCGGTGTGGTTGTGGGACGTGGGTGACCCGACCGCACCCGTTCCCTTGGGACCACCTCTGGGCGGCCCCGGGGGCCCGGTGCGGTCGGTGGCGTGGGCCGTCCTCGACGGCAGGCCCGTCCTGGCCGCCGGCACCGATGGCAGCCATGGTGGCGGTTTGGTGCGGCTGTGGGACGTGGGTGACCCGACCGCACCCGTTCCCCTGGGCCCTCCCCTGGGCGGCCCCGGGGGCCCGGTGCGGTCGGTGGCGTGGGCGGTCCTCGACGGCAGGCCCGTCCTGGCCATCGGCACCGGCGGCAGCCATGGTGGCGGTTTGGTGCGGCTGTGGGACGTGGGTGACCCCACCGCACCCGTTCCCCTGGGCCCTCCCCTGGGCGGCGCGGGCGACCAGGGGCTGTCGGTGGCGTGGGCCGTCCTCGACGGCAGGCCCGTCCTCGCCACCGGCAGCGGCGGCGGTTTGGTGCAGTTGTGGGACGTGGGTGACCCCACCGCACCCGTCCCCCTGGGCCCGCCCCTGGACGGCCCCGGCGGCCCGGTACTGTCAGTGGCGTGGGCCGTCCTCGACGGCAGGCCCGTCCTGGCCACCGGCAGCGCCCCCGACAACCGCGGTTCGGTGCAGTTGTGGGAGGTGGTGGAGGACGGGTCGGTGGGGCGGCTGCCCTCCTATCGTTCCGATGCGACATCCAGGAGCGATGACCTGTCCCGGGCCGAGGAAGCCCGCGCGCTGGCGGAGCTGGTGACCGCCCGCTCTGCCAGGCCGCCGCTGGCAGTGGGGCTGTTCGGCGACTGGGGCGAAGGCAAGAGCCACTTCCTGGACCTGATGCAGCAGCAGGTCGACGCGACCGCCCAACCGAGTAACCCCCTCGCCCACCACGCGGTGCGCCAGGTGCGGTTCAACGCCTGGCATTATGCCGAGACTGGACTGTGGGCCAGCCTGGTGGCCGAACTCTTCGCCCAGCTCGCCACCGCCCCCGACCAGGACAGCGGCACCGCCCAGCGCCAGCTCTCCCGGCTCTCGGCCGACTTGGTCGCCCAACGCGAACTCCCGCGCCGGCTGCGCGCCGCGCGCCTGCGCCGCGACCAGCTCCAAGCCGCCCTGAGCGCCCGCGAATCGCGCTGGTCCCAGCTGTCCGAGGAGCAGCAAGCGGAGTGGGCGGTGCTGGCCGGGGACAGCGGGAGGCCCGGGGAGTTGTACGAGCAGATGCTCGGCGGGGCCCGCGCGCTCGACATCGTGGGCAATGGCGAACTGGTCGCTGGAGAAGGGCAGGACGAGCGCGGGCACTCCGGCGTGCAGGCATTCGGTGAACGAGTTGTTGCCGCCGTGGTGGATCATCGCGGCGGCGGCAGGCAGCAGCGCCTGCTGCGGGACGGTGGCAGCGATGTGGAGCCGTCCGACTGGGGCGTCCCGCAGGGCCGGGGCCTGGCCGAGGTCGGCCACTCGGTCCCCGGCCGCGACGATCACGGACGCGTCGGTGTGGCGCAGGATTCCCTCCACCGCGGTGCGCAGGACGTCGTGACGGGCCGACAGGAACGTCCCGAACGCGACCAAGACCAGTGGACGTCCGCTGGTGGTGAGTCGCTCGACGACGGTGCGCCAGGCCGGGTCCAGCCCGCCTGGGCCGGGTTCCGCTCCGCAGTGGCCGGCATAGAGGGCGACGGGGCCGGCCGGAGCCGGCGGCAGCCAGGGGAACGGCGGGTAGTTAAAGACGATCGCGTGTGGTGAGCAGAGTGCGAACGCCCTCTCCGGAAGCGAGAGTCGCGGTGCGTTTCGACTGACGGACGCGCGGAAAGCCGTGGTGAAGGCCCTGTCGTTCGCTGCGGCCGCCTCACGCAGCAGGCCGAGCGACGCCGGGTCAGGTCGTAAGCTGTCGGGCCAGGCGTACGGCAGGCCGAAGTACGCGTCCGGGCCGGCGGGGATGTAGCTGGGGTGACCGGGGCAGAACGTCGCGTACGGCAGTCCCAGGCAGTGCAGGGCGAGTGTCACCGAGTAGCTGAGCTGGTCGACGACGTACCAGTCGGGCCTCACCCGGTGGTCGAGGTCCCGCAGGTCGTGCAGGACACGGTCGGGTTCTGCCATCATGTCGGCCCGGCGGTGGGCGGCCTGGGTGAGCAGGGCGGGCACCGCGCCCTGCGTGGTCGCCGCGAGGAACTCCCGCAGCCGGGCGGCCTCGCCCTCGTCCTGTGCCGTCCGCTCGGCGATGCCGTGATTGGCGTTGCGGGTGACGACCAGGTCCAGGAAGCCCAGGCCGAAGCGGTCGGCGAGGTCGGCGAACGGCGGGGAACAGGCCAGGGACACCTCCGCGCCGGCGCGGCGCAGGGCGGAGCCGAGCACGCTCAGGGGTGCAGCGTGGGATCGGAACGGCGGGCTGACCACCACGATCCGGGCCATCGCGTCCTCCTTGGGATCCCGGCGGGCGCGGGACGGCGGCTGCCGCTTCGATGATGCCAGAGGGAGACCGACGAACCGGTCAGGACGCCGGCAGCCGGGATGCGGGCCTCCCGCCGTCCAATCCGTCCGGCCGCGCGCTCCGAACACAGGAACCGACGGTTGCAACGCCCCCGACGAGAGGCCGACCCCGTGAGGCAGGACACCGCAGGAACGCCACCCCGCCGGCGCACCGGCCCGACGGACGGTGCCGGCCGTCCGGTGGCCGACGAGCTGGTCCGGTGGCGGCGGCACTTCTGGGGCCGGGACTCCCCCGCCGGCTCCGACCGGGACCTGCTCGGCCTGCTGGCCCGCGCCGAGTACGGCAGCGCCGAACCGGGCCCCTGGGCCGCCGGCCTGTCCGCCGAGGACCTCCGGGTCGCCGCCCTGCGGTACGCCGTCCGTTCCGGCCGCGCAACGGATCCGGCGACGTTGGTCCACGCGGCCCACGGGTCACCCATCCTGCGGACGGCACTGGCGGAGGCCTGGTCGGTGACCCTGGCGGCCGGGCACCGCGGTCACGCCACGGCCGTCCTGCGCAGCCGGCTCCTCGCGGCGCCGCCCGCCGAGGAGACGGCCTTCCTGCTCGACCTCGCCGGGTCCGGCCGGCTGCTCCCGCTGACGGCCGCCGAGTGCGCGGACGGAGCACGGGCGACGGACCGGGCACGACGGCACGCCGTATGGCGCTACCTGTCGGGGATCCCGCGCGGCGCCGATGCTCTACCGACGGCGGCGCCCCGGACAGCGGACCGGTACGAGGCTCTCCTGCTGGCCGCGGCCTGGGAGCAGGCGATGCCGGGGGCGCCGGCCGGCGAGGTCTTCCGGCAGGCGGTGCGGCCGCTGCCCGCAACGGCCCCGGGTGGCCTCGTCGTCGCCCAGTCGATGCTGCTGGGGCGGCTGGACGAGCCTGGAGCGGGTTTCAGCGGCGGCATGGGTGTCCTGCTGGGCGGTCTCGGTGACGCGCTCGCCCGCACCGACCGGGTCGCGCGCGTTCTCACCCTGGTCAGCGCCGGACCCGACGACCTCGGCCACGGGCGGCCACTGGTGGCGCGGCGGGGGCCGGAGCACTGGGTGGTGGGGATCCCGGTGGACGCCCGGGGCTCGCTGGACCCCGGGACGGCGGCGGTCCACCGCGGGGCACTGGCTCGTATGAGTTGCCCCGGGGCTGCGAAGATCGGCGGATGATTCGCGTAGGTGAGTTCTTCCTTGCAAGAGACGATGAGTCCGCCCTGCGAGTGGGCCCTCGCCGTAGTCACGACTTCCCGGCCGTACGGTGCGACGGCATCTACCCCGATGACGCGGTCTGGAGGTGGGAAGCCCAGCTGACGGGCGGCGAGAGCACACTCCGGCACGTGGTCCCCATGGCCAATGACGGGTTCACCGTCTTCGCTGTCCCGGAGCCGTTGTGCACGGCCCTGGTCACTGCGCGAGGGGAGCGGCTCCGAGCCGCAGCTCGTGCGTGGGCCGAGGCCGCCTCCGAACCGGACGACGAGATCTCGCCGGACAACGCGATGGATCTCCTCGAACGTGTGTCAGCCCTGGCCAGCAGTCGTGCGGAGAAGCACCTCGAGCTGTACTGCTGGTACTTCGCGCCCTGACCTCGCCGCCTTGGGCGCATCGCGATGGTGAACGGCGGACAGGACCATGGTGATCAGCACGCTTCGTCGTAGTCCGGCCCGCCGTCGTCGACCACGTCGCGGTTCTCGTACAGGGCGAGCTCGGCGTCGCGGTCGCGGATGCTGCGGGAGAGGCAGCGCTTCGAGCAGGTGTTGCGCGTTGATCGCGTGGAGCGGATGAAACGGGTCCGCAGCCGCGGCAGGAGACGATCGCGCGTTGGCCCGGGAGAACGGCCCGGCTGGAGGGCGCGCTGGCCAGGAGGTTGCTGCGGCGCCGACAGGGGTGGCCTGCGGCCCCCCGGGAGGCAGGCACCGGCACCGCCCGCCCGGCCAGTGGCACCGCTGCCCTGGCAGCCCCCGGCAGTCGCCCCACCCGGCGGCCGGAACGGCGGCCAGGAACAGCCGGACGCAGCCGGGCACCACCACCGCCTGGCCCTCCAGCGCGGGCGGCCTTGGGAACAGCTGGCGGTACTGACCCGCCCGGCCGGGCGGGTCAGTGAATCGTGCCTGTGCCCTGCTGGGCGTCGACGTATATGCCGAAGTAGGGCGCGCAGTTCGTCCTCGGGTAGGCCGGCGGGATGGCGGCGGCGATGGCGCGCAGCACGGTCAGGTGGGTCTGGGTCTTGCTGCCGAAGGCCTTCAGCCGGGCCACAGCGGAGTGGGCCTCAGTCTCGAGTTCCCGGGGTTGGTCCACGCAGCGGGCTGCCAACGCGGCGAAGGCCTGGTCGTATGCATCGGCGGTCTCGGTGGTGGCGCCCGCCGCCTGGTCCAGGGCGCGCAGCGCCTGGGCTGCGGCGGACAGGTCGGTTGCGGCGGGGGTCGGCAAGGGCTTGACGGTGACGGTATTGCCGCTGCTGCAGGCGGCCAGCAGGAGAGTGGCGGTCACGGCCAACACAATTCGCCGAGTGTTCGTCATGTCACTTGACGCTAGCTTGAATTGAGAGATACGGCGAGTGATGTAGCTTATATGGACAGCTGGGCCGCTCCGGCCCCTGGGTAGAGTGCGGGGCACGATCGGCGACCGGCGAGACGACAGGCCGACAGGGGCGGGCGGGCCGACGCGAAGGCATGTCCCAGCCTGTCCCAGCCCCCGGCCGAAAACACCCCCACCTGGGAAAACGACCTGGGACCGTCCCAGCAAAACCAAGCAAACCAGGCGCGCTGGGACAGAGCTGGGACAGAGCTGGGACACCCCGTCCCAACCCCGGAAGAAACCGGCCCCCGCACCCACGACGACGACCAGGCGCAGCCGCACGGACAGGTTCCACCGGGCACCGCCACAACGGCCGGCCAGCGGCCGGGGGCCGACGAGCCGGGACGCGGGGCACGACGGCCAGGAACAGCAGCAGGCCCCGCCCGGCGACGTTCTGGCAGCACCGGTGCCCGCCGAACCCACCCCGACGGGCTGATGCCGGCCGCTACCTGCGGTCTCGCCACTCCGCCGGAGGGAGATGGGTCTCCGTGTAATCACCGATACGGTCCGCCCAGAAGGAACCGACGAGCACCGGCCTGGTCAGGAGGACATCGTGGGCCCGTTGGGAACCGCCGAATAGCCCCAGCTCCTCCGAGGCGAGGTCATCGAGGTAGGTGCGCTGCAGGAAGATGTCGTGGGCGTCCGTGTACGCGGTGAGATCCGCGGTGAGCCGGGACGGCACGCGGCCCACCAGCGGAATCCCCTCCAGCAGGACCTGGGGGCCAAGCAACGCGTCGATGGCCACGCCCACCAGGTGCCCGGTGCTGAAATAGGCGGTGACAGCCGGCCAGGCATCCGTGCGCGGGGGGGTTGTAATCACGGCTGACCACCGGCCCGTAGTGCGGCCGGTCCCTTCCCCAGGGGAGGAGCTCCAGCACGCCGAGGAGCGCTTCCTCCACCTCCTGTGGCGTCATTCCGAACCGCAGCGGGCCCACGCCGTGCAGCGGCTCCGACGTCCACCGAATCCGCTGCTCCTCCGCGACAACATCCCAGCTCACGTCCGGCACCCCTTCTCCCTGCCAGTCCTGGAAGCCCCGGACCCGGCCGGCTGGTCCCTCCAGCCCGGAGGACCGTACGACAGGGCAGTGACAACCCACACCGGGGCCGCAGAGTCCCCGGTGAGCGGCAGCACCCACTTAGATTGGGGCGGAGCCCGCAAAACAGCAGGTCAGAACCTCGTGCCTAGAGGGGATCTGTCGGTCTGTGGACTACATATACAGGCGTCGATATGCAGCCTGTGGACAGTCGGAGTGACCTGCTTTGGTTAGCTCTAACTCTTTGGTCGTGTGAAGCGACCAAAAACCGACTTCAGTGTGAGGCGCCGTCACGGTGGGCGTTGCAGCGGAGTTGTGTCCCTCCCAGGGCGACATAAAACGCCGTTCGGTGTGTCCAGCCGACCAAAGGGTTAGCCCAGCCGACCAATCCGCTAGTGTCGCCGTGCACATGTACCGACCCGGAGGTGCCATCAGCCCATGCTGCGAGACGCAGCGTCGCCCGAGCCGCGGCGCAAGCTCACCCGGCCGGCGGCGGACCCCAGGCCCGACCCCCGCAAGGCGTTCTCCGGGCGCCGCACGAAGGCCGTCCGTACCCTGGACGAGGTCGTCGGCCTCTACCCCGACCGTCGGGTGGAGGTCAGCGAGAAGCGCAAGGGGCTGGAGTTCTACAGCACCGACGCCCAGCCCAACGCCTTCACCATGGACAGCCAGGAATTCCTGTTCATCATGGCGCAGTACTACCGGGGCAACGTGCCGCTGCGCCTCGTCTGCATCCTCATCGCCAACCAGCAGGCCGGCGGGGTCATCGAGCTGACCCAGGAACAGATGGCCGACATCCTGGACGTCCACCGCACCGCCGTCAACGACGCCCTCTCCGAGCTCACCGAGCACGGCATCGTCGTCAAGATCGCCCGGGGCAGCTACCGCCTCAACCCCGTCTTCTCCTACCGCGGAGCAGCGCTTCGGCGCCTGCCCGACGGGAAGACGGAGTTCGTCCAGGTCGAGCAGGCCGACGTCCTGGACGAACTGCGCCGGCGCTCCGATCTGCCGGACCGCGTGCGCTACCCCAGCCTCGACGCCCTCAAGCAGGCCATCGACGTCTCCCGCGAGGAACGGGCGCAGCTGCGGCGCGAGCGGGCGCGGGAGCGCAGGCGTGCTGCCGCTGCGGTGGTGCAGAGTGAGATGCTGTTCGGTGACGAGGCCATAGAGCCCGACGGGAAGGGATGATCATGGCTGCTGATGTGCTGTACACGCCGGTGAACCTGCTCGGTGTCGTGGCGGAACTCAACCTTCCCGGGCAGGCCAACCGCGTCCTGTGGATGCTCATGGAGCAGCAGGAGGCCGGCGGCCGCTGTGTCTTCCAGCAGGCGAAGCTGGCGGAGAAGCTCGGGATCAGCCGCTCCAGCATCACGGTGGCACTGGCCGCGCTGGACACCGCGCGCCTGGTCTACCGGCCCGACGGCGGCTACAAGAGCTACCAGCTCAACCCCATGATCTCCGGCTACCGCACCCCCGCCGACGCCTGGGACGCCATCGAGGCCATGAACCCCGACGACCGCCTCGACGACGACCACTTCATCACCAACTACAAAACCCGCCTCGCCGGCCAGAACGCCGCCCGCGACGACCGCCGCCGACGCACCCTCCTCAGCATCGCCGGCTAACCCAGAACAAGCCCCGTTGGGGCCCCCTGCCCGCACGCACCGAGCGGACCACGGGCCACACACCCCCGCCGGTCCCGGCGCCGCCGCGGATCCCCCGGGGACTGCACAACTCACCATCCGGTACGGACCTGGTGATGAGGCTCCTTGAAAACGGCCAGTGTCGCTCCGACTCCCCACTCTGTAGCTGGTTGAACGACGTGGGGAATCAGCTGAGCGGGAATCGGCTGGGCGGCTGGTGAGCGGGTCAGTAGGCTGCGGCCATGTTCGAATACCACGGCTGGATCAACGTTCAGGAGAGCGCCAGCGCCGACGATGACAACTATGACGACGGCTGTCTGCGGGAGATCGTCGAGGGCATCGAGCGGCGCATCCGGGAGATCGACAGCCCCTATCTCCTTGACCTGCGGTGGATGAACGGCGAGGCGTTCGTCCACTTCGGGGGCTTCCCCAACCACCGTGACGCGGAGATCGTGGAGTTCTTCGGGGAGGTCGGTGAGCGGGCGCCGGGTTCGTATGGCCTGCTGCATGTGCGCGATGACGAGGACCCCGCTCGTGAGAACGAGGTCCTCGTCATCAGGATGGTCCGCGGGCGGGTGACCGAGCACGCGGAGCCGCTGCTGTCGCCCTGTATCCCTGTGCTGGAAGATCCGTTCGAGGGATAGGTGCCCGAGGCGCTCAGACCCGCCGCAGGGCGACAACGTCGGTGCTTGGTTGCGAAATGGTCGGGCGGGCGGCTTCGGGGGTGGCCAGCAGGACGGCCAGGACGACGACCAGGCGCAGCACACCGGAACCGGCGGGCCGGAGCCGGCGGCCACCCGCCCGCTCCCGGACCCCTCGCAGAATTCCCGCGCAGATCCAAGGACCGCCGAACCGGCCTCAAACAGCGGAAATACCAGCCGAATAGGCAACGGAATCCGGCACGGAAAACAGCGGCATTTCCGACGGGCCATCAATTCGAGAGACCGCCCCGGAGAGGACCCCGGCCCCGGACCGACCGCCGGACCCCGGCCAGCCGGCCCACCGACCACCAACAGTCACCGAAACCCGCGCGCCCCGCAGTGACCCAAACAACCCGACCGGGCCCCGCACACCCACCCGGACTGGTCTACCAGAAGCCGATTCAAGCGCTCGAAACAGTGCGAGGTCACAGCACGGGAACCGGCGGGGCCGGACAGCGGCGGGACGGGCACCCGCACCAGGAGCTGGGTGATTGCCACGCAATCACCCAGCCACCGGCAACCAGGGCAGACAACCAGGCAGCCGGGCGAGCAGGACGGCTGGCAGCCGGCGACCGGGCACCGACCCCCGGCCCGGTCGCCCACCGCAGGCCAGCGAGTGGACAACCCTGTCCGCAGGCGTGGACCTGAACCGTCCGCTCAACAGGATTTACAGGAGTCCACTCACACGATCCGGCGCCGCTGCGCTTCCGGGGCCGTCACCGTCCGGAACAGCACCGGCGGTGTGCTCGGCTCGGGCACCACCGGCGGTGCCCTGGCCCCGGAGAGCGTCGACCACCAGCCCGACGGTGGCGACGGCGATGACGATGGCCGCGACGGCGGGTAGTGCACCGGCCTGCCAGTTGTCGAGTACCGCCCCGCCGAGCGTCGCCCCGGTGGCGATCCCGAGGTTGAGCACGGTGATGCCGATCGCTCCGGAGGCGGCCTCCCGCCCGGGGGAGGCGATCCGCAGCAGATGCATCTGGAAGACCGGTGGCAGCAACCCGATGAGTACACCCCAGCCGGCGATCACCACGACTGCCACGGCGAGATGGAGATCGAGTAGCAGCAGTGAGGCGGCACTGCCGGCGAAGGCCGCACTGACCCAGCCGAGCGCCTGCCGTGGGAACCGGTCGAAGAGCGATCCGGCCCCGAGAGTGCCGGCCACCCCGGCCGCCCCGAAGACGAACAGCAGTATGCCGCTGGTGGCGTTGTCGTACCCGCCGAACTGATGGAGCAGCGGCGCGATGTAGGTGTAGAGCAGGAAGTGGCCCGTGATGACGAGGCCTCCGGCCAGCGCGACGCCGAGCACCGTCCACAGCGCCGGGTCACGGCCTTCCTGCCGTACTGCCTGCTGGGGCGCGTCCGCCAGCGGCAGGGTACGGATCCCCAGGGCCGCCAGTACGAGCAGCGCCGCCAACGCGGCGAAGGAGAACCGCCAGCCGAGCGCGGCGCCCACGGTGGCGCCGAGCGGAATGCCGACGATGCCGGCCATGGCGGGCCCGGCCAGCACTACCGAGACCGCCCGGCCGGTCCGCGCCGGCGGGACGAGCGTGGCCACCGTCGGCACGAGCAGGGACCAGAAGAGGCCGTGCGCTGCGGCGGCGGTGATCCGGCCGGCGAGTGCCCATCCGTACGAGGGGGCGAGCGCGGTGCCGGCGGTCGCCAGGGCGAGCAGCAGCAGGATGGTGAGGAAGAGCGGCCGGCGCGGTACCCGTGCGGTCAGCCGCGTCAGCGGGACGCTGGCGACGGCGATCGTCAGTGCCCAGGCGCCGACCAGTCCGCCGGCGGTCGCGGGCGTGATGTTGAAGCAGCGTTCGACTGTGTTCCGGTGGGTGTACTTCTCCCTGTCGAAACCGGGCGGCCGTCCGCCGTGTCGTCCCCTTCGGCAGCGGCCGGCTGCCTGGTCAGCGCGTTCCGGGATGGTGTGGGCGATGCCGCGCCGACGGAGGTAGGTGCGGATGGCGCGGGAGCTGTAGCCCTTGTCGCCCAGGACGTGGTCGGGGCGGGTGCGCGGGCGGCCCGCCCCGAGGCGGGGCACGCGGATGTCGGCCATGACCTGTTCGAAGCGCGTGCAGTCGTTGACGTTCCCGCCGGTGACCACCAGGCCCAGTGGGCGTCTCCGCCCGTCGCAGGCGAGGTGGAGCTTCGTGGTCAGTCCGCCCCGGGATCGACCGAGGGCGTGATCATCCGCTTTGTCCCAGTCGGGAGCCCCCCTAATCCTGTGTGAAGGCGCTACTCGGAATACCCGGCTTGGGCTTTCCGGAGCGCTTGACGCGACAGACACCTGGAGCCCCCCGGGCCTGCGAGGCCTTCTCAAAGAGCGGTGCTGTCGCGGCGGTGGGTTTCGTGGCGGTCGCGTGGGTGCCGGGCTGATGCCTGGGCAACCCCTGGCCGACGAGGTCTGAACAGAGAGCGGCGCTGTCCGGCGTCCTCGGGCTGCCGCGAAAAATAGGGCGCCGCGTGACCCGCATGTGCTCGTGACCGGCGAAAACAGGCAATGTTGGGAGAGTGGGTTGAAGATCTTCTGCGGTATCGACTGGGCCGAATCGCACCACGACGTCGCCCTGGTCGACGACAGCGGATCGCTGGTGGCCAAGCGCCGGATCAGCGACGACGCGGCCGGCTACCGGCTGCTGCTCGACCTGCTCGCCGAGCACGGCGACACCGAGACGGCCCCGATTCCGGTGGCGATCGAGACCAGCCACGGCCTGCTGGTCGCCGTCCTGCGCACCGGCCGGCGGCAGGTGTTCGCGATCAACCCGCTGGCCGCCGCCCGCTACCGGGACCGGCACGGCGTCTCCCGCAAGAAGTCCGACCCGGGCGACGCCCTGGTCCTGGCGAACATCCTGCGCACCGACCTGCCCATGCACCGGCCACTGCCGGCCGACTCCGACCAGGGCCGGGCCGTCACCGTGCTGGCCCGCGCCCAACAGGATGCCGTCTGGAACCGGCAACAGCTCGGCAACCAGATCCGCTCGCTCCTGCGCGAGTACTACCCGGCCGCCCTGGAAGCCTTCCAGAGCAAGGCCGGCGGCCTTGCCCGGCCGGACACCCGCGCCGTGCTCACCGCAGCGCCGACCCCGGCCAGAGCGGCGAAGCTCTCCCTGACCCAGTTGCGGGCCGCGCTCAAGCGCGCCGGCCGCACACGCGGCATCGACGCCGAGGCCGAACGGCTCCGCGAGGTCTTCCGGGCCGAGCACACCCGCCACCCCGACGCCGTCGAGGCCGCCTTCGGCCACCAGCTGGCCGCCCTGCTGAAGCAGTTCGACGCTGCCTGCCAGGCCGGTGACGACCTCGCCGAGGCGGTCGAGGCCGCCTTCCGCGAGCACCCGGACGCCGAGGTATACCTCAGCTTCCCCGGCCTCGGCGTCCAGCTCGGCGCCCGTCTCCTCGCCGAGATCGGCGACGACCGCACCCGCTTCGCCGACGCCCGCGGCCTCAAGGCCTACGCCGGATCCGCACCCATCACCAGAGCTTCCGGCAAGAAGAGCTACGTCGGCAGACGCATGGTCAAGAACAACCGGCTCATGCACGCCGGATTCCTCTGGGCCTTCTCCTCCCTCACCGCCTCGCCCGGCGCCGACGCCCACTACCGCCGCCGACGCGAGCACGGAGACTGGCACGCAGGCGCCCAACGCAACCTCCTGAACCGACTGCTCGGCCAGCTCTTCCACTGCCTCCAGAACCGCCAGCTGTTCGACGAGAACCACGCCTTCACCTCCTCCGTCACGTCGTCGATCACGGCCGCCGCTTGACGCCTTAGCTCCCTGAGATGTCTTTGAGCGCCCTGACGTGCGAACCGTCGATCGCGGCGTCGTCCATCTCCAACAGACCCGCGGCCCGCAGCTCGGCGAGAAGGACCTCGTGCAAGCGCGGCCACACACCGGCTTCGGTCCAGTCCCGCAGCCGCCTCCAGGCCGTCACCCCGCTGCACCCGGTCCGCTCCGCGGGCACGTCCCGCCAGCTCACGCCCTTGCACAGCACGTACACGATGCCGCGAAGCGCCGCACGGTCGTCCGCCGGCAGCCGACCCGGGTATCGGTGCCGCCGCGGCGCACGCGGCGGCAGCAACGGCACCACCCGATCCCACAAGTCATCAGGCACAAGATCATCCGACACGTGCAGCACTCTGCCGCTCGGACCCCTCAACTGCCAAGCCCCTGTGCCGAACTCATTTTGAAACGATCAGTAAGGCACGTAAGACATGTGTCTCGGACTGGACGTACCGTGGAGACATGGCTGGGCGGGTGCGCCAGTGCGCGTACTGCTGGAACTCGCTGCGCGCAGGTGCGCGGAGCGATGCCCGGTACTGCTCGGTGAAGTGCAAAGCAGCAGCCCGCCGTAGGCGGCGCCACCTCCTGGAGGCTGTCGCCATCGGCCTGTGGTTCACCCAGGGCGTCGAGACCCAGCAGGTGGTGCGTTGCCCCTCCTGTGGCCGGCGCTTCGCCCACAAGCACGGCCACCGCCGGGACGCCGTGTACTGCGGGGGTGCCTGTCGGCAAGCGGCGTACCGGGCCAGGAAGGCCGATCGGGTACGCGAAGCCGTAACAGCGGGGCCTGGCGTTACGGATACCGGTACTGGGCCAGTTCCGCTCACCGCGCCAGTCGTGGAAGTCCGGCTGCCGCCGGACCCGGGCCCAGGGGGCCCTTTCCCCACCTACTGGTCCGACGGTGGTGGATGTCGGCAGTCTGCCGGACGAGGTGACCCTGCCCGTAGGGACCCGCACCGGGCACGGATGGTGACCGCCGTCCGGTCGAGGGTGGAAGTGTCAGTGAACAGGATGATCGTCAGGTGGATGGTGGCGTCGTCCACCAGGCGGTGGAGGGCAGGACGCGGTGCGCTCGGCAGGCCGGTACGGCAGGCACCCCGGACTGGTACGGGCACCTGCCACCAAGGTGGAGGGCAACTGGCCACCCGGGCCCGCCAGGGCTCGGGGGTGAGCCGCCGGCCGGACGGCGTGGCCGGACACGGCCACGGCGGTAGGCCGGCGGCTCAGGCCAGGCGGCAGCCGGATGGTCCAGCGCATCCAGGCGCTGGTCACGAGTGCGGGGGCGAAGCACGCCGCGGCCCGCCCAGGCGCAGCAGTGGCCCGCGATGACGGCCCGGTTGCCGCCCGGACCCGGTCGTCCGGCAGGGCAGTGGGTGCACCCGGCCGGGTTGGGGAGATCGAGGGGAGGGTGGTTGGCCGGGCCGACCATAGGCTCACGCACTGGGGGCCCTCGCGATTCGAGCACGAGGGCCCCCACCAGTCGGGCAGTACTTCAGCCGGCTGCCTCGGCGCAGGCGGAGGGCCCGGTGTGCCAGTACCGAAGCTGTCCGGTGCCGCTCTCGCCCGGCAGCGGGAGGTCGGACAGCCACTGGCCGGTGATCGGCAGCCCGCAGTCCGCGCACAGCGGCAGGCCCGTGTCCGTGGTGCCGTGGACCTCAGCGCAACCGACGTCGGCGCAGCCCAGGTCGGGTGGGCGTTCTGGTGGCCGGGCAGGACGCAGGTATCGCAGTGGCCGGGCAGGCCGGCGGCGGCGCGCTCGGACGAGGGCGAGGGCGAGGGCGAGCCGGTGAAGCGGGCGGTGGCGGCCGAGGCTGCGAGGGCTGGGGTCATTGGTCGTTCTCCTCGGTGGGCTGGGTCAGGGCGATGCATTGGACGTCGAGCTGGCCGGCGAAGTCGCCCAGGGCCTCGGCGAGCGCGGCGACGGTGTCGGGGTCGAGGTCGGCCAGCTCGACGCCGTCCACAACTGCCACTGGGCGCCGAAGCCCCTCAGGAGGGCGGAGACCACGACAGCGGGCATGAACATTTCGCCCTCGACCGCGGTCAGCGGCAGTTCGAGTCTCTCTCCACGACATTCCTCTCGTCTGTCGGCTGTTCTCCGGTGAATTCTTCTGGTGGGTTTACCGAATGGCCCGGGTCTGCTTTTTCGGGTGCCTCGCTATCCCTTTTCCGGCGACACGGGGGCGAGGTCGGGGCCGTGCGGGGGTGCTGGCGGGTGGTTTCAGGTGTCGTCGGGCTGCCGGTCGACGGCCTCAAGCATCTCGGCGGCCTCCCGCAGGGCTGCCGCAAGGCCGAGACGGCCCCAGCCGTCGTAGAGGCTGATTCGCAGGTTGCTGACACCCTCCATGTCCGCGCCCAGGGTCTCCACCACCGGCTCCTCGTCAGTGTCGGAGTAGTGCACGACGTGGTGGCGGGCGGCGACGCTGGAAAAGCTCAGCGCTCGACCCTACTGAGCTGGAGAGTGGTGACCTGTTGACGTACGGCATTCACAGGGCTTTCCCGGCCGAGGAGCGTGACGTTGGGAATTGATCCGGTGAACGTGGAGGCGATGGCGGTGAACCGTACTGCGGGTACGAGCAGAGCCAACTTCGGGACGGCCAAGCCGAAGGCCGGTCCAACGGTGACAATGAGGTCGCAGTGCTGGCTGAGCAGCCCGGCGAGATGGGGCTCGGCCTGGTCCGCGTCCACCGCGGGAGTGATGAGCTGTTGGACGTTCGTAGCACTCTCGGATCCTGCGGCCTGCATGGCAGCCCATATTTCCGGCACGGCGTCCGTGGTTGTTGCCGTGGCGGTGTCGGTGGCCAGACAGGCGGTCGCACGGCCGGACACGTCGTTTGCGACGACGAGGGCTGGACGGGCCGGCTTGCTCTCCGAGCCGAGCAAGAGTACAACCGTGCCGCCTGCTGCGAGGGCGAGTCCGATGATGGCGGTCACCAGGGCACGATGGCGGAAGAGGGTTCGTGAAGTCATCAGGGGTGTCCTTGACAGGTAGCCGGTTGTCAGCGGGTTCGGGCGGAGGAGCGGTTCCTGGCTCGCGCAGTCGCCTGTTGACTGCTTTGGCCTGTCTTCGGATGTGGCCTGCGTCGGCTCTTCAACCGATTTGATCCAGCGCCAGCGGCAGGCCTCTGGTCCGACGAGGCGTGGTCGTGCCTTCGGCGGCGGACGAATATTGCCACCGCCGCGGCGAAGGCGACCGTCGGCACGGCGATCACGGCGGCGATGACCGCAGTGGAGTTTTCGGGTATTGCGGGTGATGCGGTAGTGGCCTTCAGCAGCGGGTTTTCGGCGTCGCCCGGGTCTGCCGAGGAGGTGAGGGCCGCGAGTGGGTTGAGGATGCCGTAGCCGAGGCGTGGGCCGGGTCGTTCGTGGTGGTCTGTGGTGGTCGTGATGAGGCGACGGATCGTCTGGCCGGCGGTGAGGTGGGGATCGCGGGAACGGACGAGGGCGGCGGCGGCCGAGACATACGCGGCGGCATAGCTGGTGCCGTCTGAGTGGACGTACCGGCCCTGGTCGCTGGTGGAGTAGATCCCGGTGGCCGGTGCTGCGATGGTGATGCCTTGGCCGGACTCGCTCGGGGTCCAGAAGGCGCCGGTCTCGTCCACCCCGGAGACGGACAGCACACCGGGGAAAGCCGCCGGGTACATCGGGAGGTTCTCTCCCTCGCCCTGGTTGCCTGCCGAGGAGACCAGCACGATGTCCTTGCCCAGTGCATAGGTGACAGCCTGCCGGAGCAGCGGATCCGGGTGCGGCGACCCCATGGAGATGTTGATGACCTGTGCACCGTGGTCGGATGCCCAGACGATGCCACGGGCGAGTAGTGACGGCAGGACCTCTCCGTCGGTTGCGACCCGGACCGGGAGGATCTCCGCCTCGGGCGCGAGGCCCGTCATGCCGGTTCCCTGCGCGCCGCCTGTTCCGGCAATGATCCCGGCGATCGCAGTGCCGTGGGAGTCGCCCGATGTGTCCGTCCTGCCGTCGCCGCCGTCGCCGAGCAGGCTGGTGCCGGCGATGACTTGGCCGGAGAGGTCGGGGTGTGATGCCGCGACACCACTGTCCACCACGGCGACCGTTACGTGGCCTCCCTTGGATATCTCCCAGATTCTGTCGGCCTGGTAGTGCTGGGCGTTCAGTGGCCACTCGCTCGCGCGTATGTCGTCCGCCATCGCGGGTGACATCGGCACACAGAGCGAAGCGGCGGCGGCCGCCACCGTCAGCAGCCTTGCGACAAAGGGCCCGGGGCTCGGCATGGCTGCTCCTGAACGATCGGTGACGGGACGCCTCCGCTACTGGGCCTGTGCGACGTGCTGAGGACCAAGGCGACCGGTAGGCATGCAGATCGTATCCGCCCGCTTTCTTGAGTCCAGTGCATATTTCATGACGGACCGTCAAGTCGGTTTGCTGTGCCGCCTTTATGGAGCAGTTTGGTAAAATCCCGGCAAGGTTTGAGACGCCAAATCAGCAGTGATGCGAACAAAAGCGCCAATTCCTTCTTGATGATCTATGGACCCCCGCCGGAGGCGGGCTGTAGAAGATTCCCCGGCACGCCTTGTCCGGCGCGCTGTCAGTTCCGCATACCCGGGGGTCCGGCGTGAGCCGCTCGTCTTTCAGCATGCCGATTCGCCGTCTGCGCACTGCCGTGGCCGGTGTTCTGCGGCGAGCGTCGCGTGCTCTTCGCCGCATGCCGGCTTCCCGGGGCACTACACGTGCGGGCCGTGCGGTGGCGATCGTGGCGAGCCTGGCCCTTGTGCTGACGCTGTCGACCCAGTCGGCGAGCGCCTTCACCGTTCTCCAGGCCCAAGCTGCGCCAGCTGCGCCGCCCCCGCCCGAACAACTGAGCGGCACCGCCGCAGGGCGTGACGGCACCGTCGCCGCATCGGCGACGCAGCTCCATGCCGGAGAAGGCGGTACACACTCGCCAGCACCCGGCGAACTGCCCGAACAGACGGACCGGGCGAAGCCGGGAGACGTCCAGAGTTCCACCACTGCGCCCACCGCCGTGGTCGGCCGTCAGGTCGATCCGCCCGACAAGCTGCAGCCAGCCGCCAAGCAGCAGCCGGTACAGGCGCGAGCTGCCGCAGCTGCCAAGGCGGGCAAGGACGCAACGGCCACCGCCGGCATCCCGGGCACGGATCCAGTGGCGGCCGAGGTCCCGTCGGAGCGAACGGCGACGACTTCCGTGTTCGACAACGGCGACGGAACCCGGACGAAGCGGATCTACAGCAGGCCGGTGCACTACAAGAAGTCCGACGGCACGTGGGCGAACATCGACACCGGTCTCGCCCAGGACGGCGGTGGCCGCTGGTCGGAGAAGGCCAACGAGCAGCAACCCACCTTCGCCGCCAAGGCGGACGACCCCGCCTTGGTGTCATGGACAGTAGACGCCTCGCACCGCCTGTCCTACAGCCTGCAGGGCGCGAAGGCCGTACCGGCCGCAGCCAAGGACAACGTCCTCACCTATGCGGGTGCGGCCCCGTCGACGGACGTCGTCTACAACGCCCTGGCCGGCGGGGTGAAGGAGTCGCTGCTCCTGCACGATGCCACCGCGGCGACCACGTGGGTGTTCCCCCTGCAGCTGACCGGACTGACACCATCGATCGACCAGGCTGGGAACGTCGTCTTCGCGGACGCCACTGGTAAGGCCGAGGTCACGATCCCGCACGGCTACATGGAGGACAGCGCCACGGATCCCGCTTCGGGCGAAGGCACGATCTCCACCGCCGTCACTTACTCACTGACGACGGTGGGCGGTTCGCCCGCACTGCAGATGTCGCTGGACGAGTCATGGCTGCACGACGCGAAGCGGGTGTGGCCGGTCAAGGTGGACCCGACGACGCAGACCCAGTTGAACACCACCCGGTCGACGTTCGTCGAGACGCCGTACAACATGAACTTCGCCTCCGACGCGTCGCTGAAGGTCGGGACCTACGACGGCGGGACACACACAGCACGCAGCTACATCGTCTTCGACTCGGTCGGCCAGAGCCTCTACAACGACTACGTCCAGAAAGTCGAACTCGACGTCGCCCTGATCCACTCCGCCCAATGCTCCAACCACAGCGTGGACGTGCACGCCATCTCTTCCGCGTGGGATCCGGCCTCGGTGGCGTACGCCTCGCAGGTGCCGATCGACTGGAACGTCCTGGGCACCGCAACCAGCTACGGTGGTACCCCCTGCGGGTCGGTGGCGTGGACGCCGTTCAACCTGGGCGACGCCGCTTCCACCCCGGGCGCACAACTGGTGAACAGCTGGGCCCACGGTGGAGGGAACTACGGTTTCGCGCTAACCACCAACGAGTCGGACTCGACCGCATGGAAGGTCTTCGACAGCGTCAACACCAGCTTTCCGCCCTACCTCAAGGTCACGTACGTGGACTGGGCGGCGAACTACTCGATACCGCCGAACTACAACGCACCTACCTACAACACTCCCGGCTCCCAGCAGGTCACCATGACCAATCTGGGCGCGAACTGGTGGAACTCGTCGAGCATGCAGGTCAAGCCGCGGTTCTACGACGCGAACTGGCAGGAGCGGTGGCCGGCCGGCAACGCCCCGATGACGGGAGTGCCGGGACTGGTGCAGACAGGCCAGTCGGTCACGTTCAACGCGACGATCCCTCCGATTCCACCAGGTCAGTCGTATGACATGTGCTGGGACGGCTACGTCGGTGGCACCACCTCCCTGTACGACTCCTACGGCATCCCGGTTCGCAACTGCACATGGGTATCGGCCCTGAACACGGACCCTCAGCTCGACATCACGGCACCGTTGAGCAACTCGGTCCTGGGTACAGTGCACCCCCAGCTCTACGCGTCGGGCCACGACTCGGACAACTACCCGGGCACGGGGGTGGACTACCAGTTCCAGGTGTACTCCAACCCGTCCTCGGGATCCCCGCAGTTGGTCGCGGACTCCGGCTGGCAGCCGAGCACATCGTGGGCCGTGCCCAGCGGACTGGCATGGAATTCCTCCTACCTGTGGACCGTCCGGGACGGTGACCATCAAAGCGGGAGCGCCTGGGCCAACTTCAGCGCGTTCTCCACACAGGTGCAGCAGCCCGTGATCACCTCCCACCTGGGCGGCGCCGCCGGTGACGGATCCGGCCGCACGTTCGACACCCAGGTGGGCAACTACACCACCGATGCGACGGACGCGAGCGTAAAGGCGGTCGGACCGGAGCTGACGGTCACTCGCTCGTACAACTCCCTCGACCCCCGTACCTCGACCCTCTTCGGGGCCGGCTGGACCTCCGCCTTCGACATGCGTGTCCAGCCGGACGGCGACGGCTCCGGTTCGGTGGTCCTGACCACGGCCAGTGGCCGGGCCGCGCGGTTCGGCGCGGATCCGCAGGGCGGCAGTATCTACACCCCACCGCCGGGGGAGTTCGAGTCGCTCAGCAGCGTCGCCGCGGGTTTCGACCTGATGGTCAAGGACGGGACTCGGTACGAATTCCACGTGCAGACCGGAGGCGGCTACGCCCTGTCTGCTGTGCGTGATGCCGTCGGGCACGTCCAAGACCTGGTCTACAGCAGCGGCCGGCTCGCCACGGTGACGGACGCCGCCTCCGGCCGCGCCCTGCACTTCGGATGGACGGCAGACGGCCGGCACGTCGCGAAGGTTCTCACCGACCCCGCCTTCGGAACAGACCAGAGTACCGCCCTGACCTGGACCTACACCTACAACGCGACGAGTGCGGACGAGCTGGACCAGGTGTGCGCACCACCGCCCGGCGGCAACACCGCAGCTTCCTGCACCACGTACACCTACGGCCAGGGCTCGCACCTGCGCTCGGCAGTCCTGGATTCAGCACCGGTGTCGTACTGGCGCCTGGGCGACCCCTCGGGCAGCACTGCCAAAAGCGAGGCGGTCGAGAACCAGGGCAACGACAACGCACGCTACTCCGCGACCGGCATCACGCTGGGCGTGCCCGGGCCGACAGCGTCGTCTGCCACTGCGGCAACCTTCGACGGCACTTCGGGGGCGGTTACGCTGCCTCAGAGCGTGCTCGACACGTCCTCGTACACCTCCGTGGGTCTCTGGTTCAAGACCTCCGGCTGGGGGGTGCTGTTCAGCTACCAGGCGGATACCTTCCCCGGCAGCGGAACGACTTCGGCCAACTACACACCGGCGCTGTATGTCGGGTCCTCGGGCAAGCTGCACGGCAAGTTCTGGAACGGTCCCTCCAACCCGATCGAGTCGGCTGCGGCGGTCAACGACGGAAAGTGGCACTACGCACTGCTGTCAGCCTCGGGCAGTTCGCAGACCCTGTACCTGGACGGCCAGGCCCAGGGAACGCTGGCGGGAGCGGTGATCGCACCCGGGCAACGCTCCGAGGCCGTCGGCGGCGGCTTCATCAGCGCCTGGTGGGCGGACACACCCTACGACTACACCGGCCGGGCGAACTTCTTCGCGGGCAGCATCAGCGACGTCGCGTTCTACAACCGCGCACTCGGGGCACCGGCAATCGCCTCGCTGTGGCAGGCGGGCAGCCAGGCCTCACCTGAACTGTCCGGGCTGAAGTTGCCCTCCGGCAAGACCCGCCTCGCCGTCACCTACGACACCGTCAAGGACCGTGCCGCCCAGGTGACCGACGAGAACGGCGGCACCTGGAAGCTCAACGCCCCCACCGTCTCCGGCTCCTCGCAGGAGTACCGCGGCCAGGTCATGGGCTCCCGGCCCTCCGGCTACTGGCGAATGTCCGAAAGCGCAGGAGTGCAGGCCGCAAACCAGGTCTACACGCCCCGCCCGACACCCAACAACGGCACCTACTCCGGCGTCACGCTGGGCGGGGCCGGCCCGATGAGCGGCTCGACAGGAGCCGCCTCCTTCGACGGCAGCACATCCTGGGCCGAACTGCCCGCCTCCTACGCACCACAAGCCGGCCCCGGCGCCCTCGGACTGTGGTTCCGGACGAGCAGCGCCGGCGTCCTGCTCGGCTACCAGTCCTTCCCGATCGGGGGAAGTCCCAACGGCACGACGGACCGCTGGAACCCGGCCTTGTACATCGGAAGCGACGGAAGGCTGCGCGCCCAGCTGTGGATGGGCGACGCTGCGCAGACCATGGTCACCGCAGCACCCGTGAACGACGACAAGTGGCACTTCGCCGTCCTGTCCGCCGACAGCACCAGCTCCCAGCGCCTATACCTGGACGGCGCGATGGCCGCAGGGCCGCTGGCCGGCACCATCTCCCCCAACGGCACGGGGCACGTCTTCGTCGGCGCCGGCGCGGTCTTCGGCGGCTGGCCCTCCCCCACCTCCGACAGCACCGGCCACTTCAAGGGCCAGATCGCTGACGTGGCCGCGTTCCCGCACGGCCTGGACAGCACCCGGATCGCCACCCTCTACCAGCTGGCCACCGGCAACGGAGCCGCCCAGTACGACGCGGCCATCGTGGACGCCCATCCCACCGGCTACTGGCGCCTCGGCGACACGAGCGGCAACCAGGCCGGCGAGCTGATCTCCTCAGCCGCACTCGCACAGAATCGCGGCACCAACCACGACACGACCTGCTGCCCCGCTGGCCCGTGGGCCTCAGGCAGTACGACGGCAACGGGCTTCAACGGCACGACGTCATACGTGCAACTGCCCGCCAACACCGCACCCAAGCAGGACGGCTGGACGACAGTCGAGCTCTGGTTCAAGACCAGCACGCCGGGTGTCCTCTACGGCTACCAGGACTTCCCGCTCGGCTCCGCGCATGCGGAGGTCGCCAACCACTGGAACCCCGCCCTGTATGTCGGCAGCGACGGAAAACTGTACGGAACCCTCTGGACCGGGAATCCCGCGAACGCGCTGGTGACACCGGGGACCGTCAACAACGGAGCCTGGCACCATGTGGCGCTGACCGGGAGCGGAGGCGGCCAGACTCTGTACCTCGACGGCGCAGCAGCCGCCACCAGCACAGCTGGACGGCCCCTCGGCTACAACGGGTCCGCTTACGCCTACCTGGGCGGGGGTACGGACGACGGCGGGTGGCCCAACCACCCCACGGACGCCAGCGGCCACTTCAACGGCACTATCGCCGACTTCGCCATCTACGACTACCCACTGGTGGCCAGCGCCATCGCCACCCAGTACCGCGTCGCAACCACCGCCAGCACGGCGGGCGGCCTCGACGCCTCCACCGCCTACCGTGCGAGCGTCGTCCAGAGCGGCGCAGCCGGATACTGGCGCTTGGACGACCCTGCCGGCTCCGGGTACGCCGCCGACGAACTCGGCACGGCCCTGCCGGACGTCACCTCGGGCACCTACACCGACGCGACGCTGAACGCCGACGGGCCCTCTAACGACACCGCGAACCAGCGTGCCGCGGTCTTCAATGGCAGCACCTCGGCCCTCCGCCTGCCCGGCGACGCCGCACCCGTGCGGGGGCCGGCCACGATGGAGCTGTGGTTCAAGACCACCAGCGGCGGGCCGCTGTACGGCTACCAGGACTTTCCCGCAGGTGCCGGACACAGTCCCGGTGCCCAGGCGTGGAACCCCGCGCTGTACGTGGGATCGGACGGCCGAGTGCACGGCGAGTTCTGGACCGGGCTGGCGGACTACGCGCTGACCTCCGACCGGACCGTCACAGACGGAGCCTGGCACCAGGTCGTGCTCGCCGCCGATGACAACGGCCAGAGCCTGTACCTCGACGGACGCCAGAGCGCCGCCGACACGACGGCCCGCAAGATCACCTTCAACGGCACGCCCTATGTCTACCTCGGCGCCGCCGCCACCGACTACTGGCCCGCCGGCGGTGCGAGCTACTTCAATGGCTCGATAGCCGAAGCCTCGTACTACCCCGCCCGCCTCGACAGCGACACGGTCGCGGCCCACTACAAGGCCATGGGCAACGGCGGCACCGCCACCCCCGTCACTACGGCAACGGTCACCGACCCGACCGGCAACACCCTCGCCTACCGCTACGACACCCGATCCTCCCAGCTCATCGCACGCAGCGACGCGTTCGGCAACAGCACCCGCTACACCTACGACACCTCGGGCTACGTCCACACCGTGACCGACCCCGACGGCCACACCGTTACCACCGGCCACGACGCACGCGGCAACACCGTCTCCAGCACCACGTGCCAGGACCCCGCCCACTGCAACACCAGCTACGCCACGTACTACCTCGACGCCGCCAACGCGCTCAACCCCCTCAACGACAAGCGCCTCTCCTCCCTCGACGCCCGTTCCTCCGGCCCGTCGGACACCACCTACACCACCACCTACACGTACAGCCCGGCCGGTGACCTCACCTCCGTCACCAGCCCGGCAACAGCGGACTTCCCCAAGGGCCGGACCACCTACATCACCCTGACCACCGGTACCGAGCAGGCCGTCAACAGCGCGGGCCAGCCCGCCAGCGGCACCCAGCCCGTTGGCCTCGCCGCCGCCCAGAGCCAGCTCGTAGACGCCAACGCCTACACCCAGGCCTCCTCCGTTCCCGCCGGCCAGCAGACCCGCTACTCCTACGACACGGCCGGCAACCTCACCAGGACCATCTCCCCACTCGGGCTGACCACCACATACACCTACGACAACCTCGGCCGCCCCGCCTCGCAGACCCAGGCCTGCACCAACTGCGGCCAGGGTCAGACACCCACCACCACGACCACCGCCTACACCTGGGACGGCCAGGGCAACCTCATCACCAGGACCGACCCCGCCACCACCGATGCGGTCACCGGCACCGTCCACACCCGCAGAACCGTCACGGTCTACGACACCGACGGCGATCCCACCAGCCAGACCATCGCCGACACCACCGGCGGCGACAAGGCCCGCACCACGACCTGGACCTACAACGCCGCGAACGACCATCTCGCCCAGGTGACCGACCCCGCCGGGCACAAGACCAGCTACATCTACGACGCGTACGGCAACACCACTTACGAGACCGACGCGGTCGGCACCACCTACACCTACACCTACAGCCCGATGGGCCAACTCAAGCAGACCGCCATCGCCAACTACACCGGCAACCCGAACAACCCGGTCACCGCCCACTGGCAGGTCCTCGAATCCCGCGCCTACGATCCCGCAGGCCGCCTCGCCACCGTCGCCGACGCCATGGGCCGCACCACCCACACGTACTACAACGACGACGACACTGTCGCCGAGACGGACCTCGACGCCTTTCACAACTTCAACCCCACCACCCGGGCATTCGACGGGAGCCTGCGCAACGTCGTCCTCCAGCAGAACACCTACGACGCGGCAGGCCACCTCACCCAGCGCACCACCGGAGGCGGAAAGAGCACCGTCACCAACAGCTGGGACGCAGCAGGACGCGCCACCAGCACCACCGTCGACCCCGGCGGACTGAAGCGCACCAGCAGCTACACTTACGACGCCGGAAACCGTGTCCTCAGCACCCGGCTGACCGACGGCAGCCAGAGTCGCGAGACCGATACGACGTACGACGCAGTGGGCGACGTACTGTCCGCGACGGTGAAGAACACCCCGCAGGATTCAACGGTCACTTCGACGTACGACCAGAGCGGTCGTCCGCTCACGACGATCAGCCCGCTCGGCAACGTGGCGGGGGCCGACCCCAGCGCCTATACCACCACCCTGGCACACGACGCCGTGGGCCGACTCGTCGTCACCACCGGTCCGGCCCTCGCAAGCACCGTCTTCAACACCATGAGTGGAACGCCGGTCACTCTCCCGCAGACGCGCGCCATCAGTCGGACGGGGTACGGAGTCTTCGACACTCCTACCTCCGCACAGGACCCGAGCGGCAGTGTCACTACCTTCACCCGCACCTTCGACAGTGCCGGCCAGCACGACGCGATCGCCCAGAACTCGTACACGGCTCCGGGGCAGATCACTGCGGTCACTCCTGTCACCCAGATCGACTACGACGCACTCGGCCGGGTCAAGACACTCCACGACGCCAAGGGCCAGATCACCAGCAGCATCTACGACCAGGTGGACAACTTGGTCGAGACCGACCTCCCCGCGGTCGGCGGGATCACGCCGAAATGGCACTACACCTACGACCTCGACGGCGAAAAGCAGAGCATCACCGACCCCACCGGTGCGCAGACCCTGTCCACATATGACGACCTCGGACGCCCCGTCACCCTCTCCCGCCAGGTCCGCCAGGGCGCTGGCGCCCCCGCTCTGTACACCAGCACGTTCGGCTACGACGACGCAGGCAACCGCACCACGGCCACCGCGGCAGGCGGAGCGACCGTCACCGCCGTGTACGACGCCGCGGGAGAACAGACCAGCACCACTGATCCGCTCCAGCGCACCACCAGGCTGGCCTACAACCTGGCAGGCCAGCCAACACAAACCATCTTTCCCGGAAGCCAGACCACTACCAACGGCCCTTCAGTGAAGACGAGTTACGACCAGGCGGGCCAAGTCACCGGCACGACACAGCTCTCGACCACCGGTGCTTCGCTCGCCAGCACGAGCCTCCAGTACGACGTGGCGGGGAACCGGTCTTCCGAGACCGACGCGGACGGCAACGCCAGCACCTGGACTTACGACGCTGCCGGCCGCCCTGTCCAGCACATCCAGCCCACAGGCACCGGTCAGAACATCACCACCGGCCTCGCCTACGACTCCGCCAGCCACCGCACCGCCTATACCGACGGCAACAACAACACGACCTACTACACCTTCAACACCCTCGGCCTGCCCGAATCCACCATCGAGCCAGCTACCTCGGCCTACCCCAACATCGCCGATCGTGCCTATACCACCGGCTACGACCCACTCGGCGAACCCACTACGGTCACAGAGCCCGGCGCGGTCACCATCTCCAGTACCTACGACCCTGTGGGCCACCTGATCAGTCAGTCAGGTACCGGCGGCCAGGCCTCCACCCCGACGCGGAACTTCGGCTACGACCTCGACGGGCGCCTCACCTCTCTCTCCACCCCGAGCGGGACGCAGACCTATACCTACGAAGACCGGGGCGCCATCGCTTCCGCCAGCGGGCCATCCGGCAACAGCTCCTACAGCTACGACGCAGACGGCCAGCTGACCTCCCGAACGAACGCAGCAGGAACCGCCACCTTCACCTACGACGCGGCCGGCCAGCTCAAGACCCTCGCCGAACCACAGACCGGTAACACCATCGCCTATGCCTACACACCCCTCGGGCAGGTCAGCTCCCTCCAGTACGGAACCGGTAGCACCCGCACCTACGCCTACGACGACCAGGGCAACGTCACAAGCGACACCATCAAGACGAGCACTGGCTCGCTTGTGGCCTCGCTCGCCTACGGCTACTACCCGTCAGGCCGCCTCAAGATGCAGACCACCAGCGGCATCGCCGGCGCCACCACCCACACCTATGGCTACGACGCCGCGGGCCGCCTCAGCACCTGGAACAACGGCGCCGCAACCACCGCCTACAGCTACGACGGCAACGGCAACCTCACCTCTAATGGGTCCACCACGGCGACCTACAACCAGCGAAACCAGCTGAGCACTCAGGGCAGCACCGCCTACACCTACACCGCCCGAGGTACCCGCTCCACCGCGGTGAGCGGCAGCACCACGACCAGCGCCACCTACGACGCCTTCGACGAACTCACCGCCCAGGCCGGTCAGACCTACAGCTATGACGCCCTCGGCCGACTGGCCGGCAACGCCGGACACTCGTTCACGTACGACTCAATCACCAGCAACCTCACCTCCGACGGCTCCGAGAAGTACACACGTACCCCAGGCGGTTCCCTGACTGCGATCGGCACCGGCACCACAGCAGCCTTCGCCTACAGCAACCGCCACGGTGACCTGGTCGGCACTTTTACCGCCGCCAGCACCACCCTTGCCGGGTCCAGTGCCTACGACCCGTGGGGCAAGCCCACAGCCAGCGCAGGTACCCCCCACGACCTCGGCTACCAAGGCGGCTGGACCGACTCCAGCACCGGCCAAGTCAGCACGGCCAGCCGCTGGTACGACCCGTCCGCTTCAGGTTTCACCAGCCGCGACACCGCCAACCTCGCACCCACCACCTCTGCTGACGCCAACCGCTACGCATACGGCAATGCCGATCCAGTCGGCAACGCCGACCCCAGCGGGCACAATCCCTGCGAACCCGACGGCGCCCCATCCGCCGGTCCCTCAAGCCCCCAACAGGGACCGAGCGCCCAGCAACGAAAGCTCCAGCATCTGCTGGACGAAGATGTTGAGTATTCGGCCAGCCTGGCATCCTCCTACAACAGCATGAGCTACATGGAGTCATCCGCCAGCCAGGCCGCGAGCGGCGCCTATGCGGTCGAAATGAGATGGTGGAGCGTCCATCACAGTTACCCGGAAATCTTGGCCCACCTGGATCCACGGGCAGGCGAGGTGGGATACGACGCCTCAGGAATGGCGTATGCGGCCGAAGCCTCGGCCATGGCATATGCAATGGCACTGATACAGGCGGAAGAATATGCTTTGGCCGCCAGCTACAAGAGTTGTGATGGCTCCAGCGGCGGCTCAGCTGGCGGTTCCGGAGGCGGAGCCCATGGAGGATCGGGCTCTGGTGGTGGTCTTGGGGCCGGCGGGTCCGGCGGAGGATCGGGAGCCAGCGGGTCCGGCGGAGGACCCCATATAGACCTGCATACACAGGCGCCGGTCCCGTGCACCACCTGCTCCACCACGCCCCAACCTGGCCGCCCCCTCAATGGAGGGATCGAAGACGGGCAAAGCCAGACAGGAATAGCGCAAAATAGGGGCACAGCGACGGGTCAACAATTCTCGCCGGGCGAGGCCGCGGCAGCGCAGGGGCTGCCCATAGCACCCGGAGCTCCTCAAGCACCTCAAGCACCTCAAGCAACAGAAGAGGAGGACCCCTGCCAGTCGGACGCCTTCGGATCGCACAATGACATGGCTTTCGTATATGAGCCTCTGGAGAAGGCTCCTGGCAGAGAAGGCAAGTGCAGGGCGACGGGGGCTTACGCCTACCTATCACCGGAGGATATTCGCGATAAGCGCGTCAATCCCTCAGTCGACCCTGATGGATTCCTTGAAATTGGACCCTCTGCGATTCGCGCTCGTGGCCACTTGATCGCGTCGGTCTACGGTGGAGCCGGAAATGATCTGAGGAACTTTATTCCCATGTATCAGGTAGCAAATCAGATGATGTACGATGTCTTTGAATCGCAGGTAGAGGCAACGCTGCGAGGCGGAGGCCACGTCAAGATCACCGTAACCCCCGTATACGGTGGAAGTAATTCACTAATACCCAGCGCCGTGGAGTTGAGCGCGAGCGGCGACATGAAGGAAGATTGCGACGTATTCAACTCCATTACTCCCACCTATAAATGCGGAGTTAATCGAAGGTAGAAAATTTTCACAAACTTTCTCCACTTGATAACAATTAGGAGTGATTTCGTGGACCTCATACTGACAGCTCGTGAGACTCTCGGTAGCCCAAGGAAATACTCGACAATCGAGGTCTGGGAGGAGATCGAGAGAGAATTCGGAATCTCGCTCCCAGGCGATTACAAGGGTTTCATTTCGGCCTATGGACCGGGCCAGATCGGACGGTTTCTTACCCTTCTTCACCCAGGATCCGGGGAGGACTCGCTCAGCTATCTGCATAAGGCACTGGCACCGTCATATCGAGCCCTCTTCCCGCAGAAAATCCCATATCCCATCCTCCCAGAAAAAGATGGGGCCCTTCTCTGGGGGCTGACCGATGAGGGAGATGCCTGTTTCCTGATCCCAATTAATCCCAACCAGTGGGCCGTGGGAATATGGTTCCGCCAGTGGGCAGAGTGGTGGGAATCGGAGGATTCATTTTCGGATTGGATGTCGGGAATTATTTCCGGTCATCTGGAAATAGATGGGTTCACTCTTGGCAGAGGCGGCGCCATCGAATTCCTGGCGGAGTAGGCTGCGGGGCAGCTGATGCACCCAGGCTTGGCGCCTATAAAAGTCCAGTGCGGCTGTCTCTAAACGGCGATCCTGCCGCCGTAGGCTGCTTGCCAAATATAGCCAATCGGTCGAGAGTATCGCCGCTCAGGGGGCGCACGGTGGAGGAATGGTGGGGTTTATAGCCGAGTGGCGGAAGCACCGGTCTGCGCGGAGCGCAGACGTGCGGGCGGAGGGGCTGGTTCAGGACGGTGTTCGGATGCTGGCGGGGGGCCGGGCGGCCGACGCTGAGGTGCTCCTTGCTGAGGCGGTCCGGATCCGAACCGCCTGGTCGGGCTCTGCAGCGCCCGACGCTGTTGCGACTCGGATGACCAGGGTCAGAGCGCTCCGCCGGCTCGGTCGGGCCGGAGAGGCGGAGGCTGAGTTGCGCGACATTCTCGGCATCGTGGCAGCCACACCGACATTGGAACCTTTCGACGGAAGCACCCGCCTGATGCTCGCCGCCATCCTGCTGGCCTCCCAGCGCGTAGAGGAGGGTCTGACAGAACTTGACGCATTGCTGGGACGCGCGGGCACTTCCGCCCCTAACCGAATCGTCTTCAGTGTCAGGAGCATGCGGTCGGCCGCCTTGTCCGTGCTCGGACGCCATGCCGAGGCGGCCGAGGAGTCCTTGGCCCTCGCGGGCGCGATCGCCGCTGAACATGGGGCCGGCGAATTCGGGGCGCTGCGGGCCCGGGCGTCGCGGGCACAGAATCTGGTCCAGCTCGGGAGTTTCGACGAGACTGACGCAGAATGCCGAGCTCTGATCAAGGCAGCGGCCGGCCTGGGCCGGGCACAGGCCTCGGTCGTGCATTGCTCCGCCCGCAACGCGCTGGTCCTCTCACTGGTAGGCCGGGGCCGCGCTGTGGAGGGCGAAGCCGAGGCGCGAGAGGCGATCCGGCTGGCGTCCGTCCCGGAACTCCCAGGGTGCACGTACCCGGTCGCGCTTCACATCGGACTTGCCCGAACCCTGATCGCCCAGGGCCGTCATGCGGAGGGACTGCAGACTGCGCAGGCTTCCGAGGAGGCGTACGTCGGGAGGCCCGACGCCAAAATTCCCCTCGCCGCCGCAGTCCGCCTCGCGATCGGCACGGCACAGCTGGGTCTGGCTCGCCTCGACGAGGCCCGTCAGGCGACCGACCTGGCCCTGGCCGATTGCCGGGCTTCGCTGGGTCCCCGTCATCACCGGATGCTGGAAGCCGGCACCCTGGACGGTCGGCTCCTGGCAGCCGAGGGCAGGATCGTCGAGGCCCGTGAGCAGCTTGCCTCCAACGTGGCCGCCTGGCTGCAGTACTTCGGCGCGGACCACCCGAACACCCGCGCCGCGGAGATCGCGCTGGCCGCGGTCAGGTAGAAGCCGACGGTCGCTGTGCCGTCCGGTCAGCAACCGACAGGACGTGTTACCCGTGGTGGTAGGAGCGCATACGGAAGCGACATCGCGTCAGATCAAGGCTGCTACGCCTCCGTAAACGGCCTGCTGGCCCACACCGGGATCAGTGTGGGCCTACGGGCCAAAAGCTGCACCCGCAGTCTCGCTGCTTCCCGTTGGCCTGATCAGGCCCGGCGTGCTTGGTGCTCGCCGTCGGCGCGGCGCAGGGGCAGGACGTTGTCACTGCCGTCGGCCTTCGCCGTGAACCGGTAGTAGACCGTGTCGTCGATCTTCTCCATCCAGCCGCGCTCGACGAGCTGGCCGCGCAACCGGGAGAAGAGGGACGAGTCCATGTTGATCTCGGCAGCGAGTTCCTTGGCGTCCATCGGCACAGCGTCGCTGTCGGGGGTGTCGAAGACGTCGGGTCGGGATCGCCGATCGGTAGCGGGTGCTCGCCCCGGTTTCCTTGAGTTTCGGGGCGGGTGTCGGGGTTGGCGCCGACCCCGGGTCGGGGGTACGGCAGCGGAGGTCTACAGGCCTTCGACGTCCATCCAGGAGATGTCGTTGAGCTCGACGTCGAGGCCGGCGGCGCGGTGGCCGTTGTCCTTGAAGTAGTGCTCGCGCAGGCCTTCGGCGAGGATCCGCTCCTGCTCGGCCTGGCCGGCTTTGGCGTCCCGGGCGGCGTAGAGCCTATGGGCGACGGACCCGGGCATCTTCTGCGTGATGGTGCGCGGGCGCGGGTCGTCGGTGGAGCCGGCGGCGGAGCTGTAGCCGAAGGTGCCGCTCATGTGGAGCATGAAGCCGCGCTTCTCGGCCTCACGGTGCACCCGCTGCTTCACCGTGGGCTGCCACTTCGCGCGGACCTGCTGTTCGACCTTCTTCGCGGCGGCCGGCTTCGGGGCGCCCTGGCCCTTGAGCCAGCGCTGCACGGTGCGCTGGGAGACACTCAGTTCGGCGGCGAGCGCCTTGGTCGGCGGCTGCCTCCACGGCATAGACCTCGACGTACACGTTGAGGAGGCGCTGCTCGATCGCGGGCAGGTCGTCGGCGGTGTGGTAGCTGACGGTCAGTGTCGCGGTCACGCGCTGCTCCTCACGAAGTAGTTGGCAACCGGGCCGCGGCGGGCGCCGGTGGTCCGAGCCGGGCGGTGCCCGGCCCGGACCGCCGGTCAGTGGAGCGTACGCACCAGCACGGCGTACCGCGGTGAGTCCGCGAAGGGCTGACGGAACCCGACCGGCTTGTACCCCCAAGACTCGTACAGCTTCTGCACCTTGGGGTGGTCCGGGTCGACGAGTAGCACCGCCAGGGCCTCAGGCCGCTCGTCAATCAGCGCCGACTGGAGCTGAGAGGAGACGCCGCCCTTGCGCCACTTCGGACGGACCATCAGCTCAGAGAACCCGAACGTGGTGGACGGATCGGGGGCGGGGACGATGTGCTCGCGCCACCATTCCCCGCCGGAGGTGAGCGGCGCCCCGTAGGCGAAGCCGACCGGCTCCTCCCCGTCGAACGCCACCACACAGGCGAAGCCCTTCAAGCCCGTCCAGTGGTCGACGAACCAGGGGAAGCGCTGCGTGAACTCGTCCCCCGCTGCCAGCTCCGCTGAGTAGGCGTCCGCGTGGACGTCGATCAGCAACTGGCGGAATCCTTCGGGGAATGCGCCGTGCTGGTAGTGACGAAGGTGGATCACTTTCGGCTCCATTCGGTCCGGTAGCGGTCCCCCCACTCTCGCGCAGCCGGGGCGTTCGACGAAAGGGTCAACAGGTCACGGTGGAAGTCGCCGAGCAGGGTCCGCATACGGCCCGGGATGGAGCCGCTGGCCATCAGGTCGAAGATGCTGGCGGCCGTCGAGGTGGAAAGCTCGAGGTCGCCTTGGTGGAGCTGGGCCAAGGCGAGGCGCCCTGTGGCGAGGGCCCGGTTGCGGCGGAACTGCGGGGGCAGCATGGCGAGTGCCTGGTGGGACGACCCCTCGGCCTGGTCGGAGTCACCGAGGCGGTCGCGGACGACGGCGGTCAGCGCGTGCAGCTCGGCCGGCCCGTAGAACGCGAACCAGGACGGCCGGAGCTCAGGCCGGGCGCGGCCGAGGGAGTCGTTGGCGAGGCCGAGCGAGCGGAGCGCTGCCGGGCGGTCGCTCTGGTTGGAGTACCCGATGGCCGCGCGAGCGTAGGCGAGCGAGGCGAACATAGGGTCGCGCCGGGTGACGCTGGTGGCCTGGGCGGCGTGAGCGGCGGCGACGGCGTCGGGGTGCCTGCCTTGCTGATGGGCCAGCATGGCGATGGAGTTCCACGCGCGGAACTGGGCGGTGGAGTCCTGGGCGAGACCGGCGAGACGCATGCAGGCGTCGAGGTGCTGCTGCGCGCGGTCGAGCTCGCGCGCGTCGATGCAGGACCAGGCCGCTACGGCGGTGTAGTCGGCGGCGACTCCGAACAGGCGGCGGCGTACGCGCTCGCTGGCGCTGCCGTTGCGCTGGGCGATGAGGACCTGGTCCGCCCCAGCGAGGGCGGCGCGTTCCAGTGCGGCGTGTCCACCCTGGTGGTCGTCGAGGGCATCGAGAGTTTCCAGGCCGGACCGCAGTCTTAGGAGGTCGGCGGCACCGAGGGTGGTCTGCCGGTTGGGGGCGGGAATCGGGAAGGCGGAGGCTGCTGCCGCAGCCGTCCCCGAGGTGATGAAGGTCCGACGGCGCACGTCTTCCTCCGGTGGGGATGCGGGACGCGGTGCGCCCCGTGGTACGAAGCCGAGTTCTTCGGCCGTGCAGTCGAATACTGCCTCTAGCGCAGCGCGCTGTCTCACGTGCGGCCAGCTGGTTTTTCCGGTCAGCCAGTCCCGCACGGTGCGTTCGGAGCAGGTCCCGTAGCGGCCGGTCACGACCGCGATGTGCTTGTTCACGCGGTGTGCCAGCTCTACCTGGCTGAGCTCCAGTTCGGCCATCCGGCGGCGGAGCGAGACGTTGGCCCCCATGCGCGCAAAGTAGTGCCGCTGTGACGCCACGTACAGATGAATGGGTAAAGAGGGCGCCAAAACTTCCGGTCGGCTGCGAGCAAGAGCCCGCGAAATTACCCTGCCTCCGCCGAGCCTGCGGCCGTTGACTGGAACGCAGCCACCCGGGATGCCGTGCATATGGGTCGTCGGAAGGAGCGGGTGGCTGTTGACGTCCGGCCTTGTGTCCTCCCTCGGGGCTAGGCGCCCCACTTTGCTCACTGTGTCGTCCACTGGAGTGCGCCCCATGTCTGACCGCCGTAGAGCCGTTGCCTACCTCTGTACCGAAGACGATCCCGCCGGCCGTGATCTCTGTGCCGAGTGGTGCGGGCAACGGGCCGCCATCGTGGGCCTGGCCGTCGACGAGGTGCTGGTCGACACCGACAGCAGCGTGCCCCTGGCTGAGCGGCCGGGCTGGGCCCGGGTCGTCGAGCTGGTTGCCACCGGCGGCGTCGGCGCGGTCATCACCCTGAACCGGGGGATGGTCGTGTACGGGGTGAAGGGCTGGCACCGGATGGTCGCGGAACTCGACGTGCAGGACGTCGCACTGCTGACCGTCGGCTCCGCCGCCCACCTGCCTCGCGTCCGCGTCGACTGCGAGCCGGCCGAGGTCGTCCGGTGAGAGCCGGCGAGGAGCGCGGGTTGGTGCACCGCGTCACGATCAGAGCGACCAGTCCGGACCTGGCGGGCCGACTGGGGTGCCTCGGCCCTGTCAAGGACGCGCTCCGGGACGTCGCCGAGGGGTGGGGGATCAGCGGCGACGGGCTGGGTGATGTGATGACCGTCGCCTACGAGCTGGTCGTCAACGCCCTGCGGTACAGCCCGCCCGGTCTCCTCCAGGCCGCCCTGCTGCTGTCGCCGGACGGCGACCGCGTGGTGGTGGAGGTCTACGACCTGACGACCCGCATGCCGCGTGTGCCCGACGGTGCGTTCGGCGACGACGAAGCGGAGTGCGGCCGTGGCCTGCTGATGGTGGGTGCGCTGTCCGCGCAGTGCGGTGCGAACGTCACCGCGGGCGGCAAGAGGGTCTGGGCCGAGCTCGTCCTGCCTGCCCCCGTGTCTGTCCCGAAACTGTCCCGCGCTGTGCGCCGAGACGTGGTCCTCGCCGAGGCCCTGCGGACGTCCCACCTCCGGGCGGTTCCTCGCCGGCCCCGCGTCGGAGCGCCCCGCTGACTCCCTCCCGGATCTGTTGACGAGACCAGGCCCGGGAGGGGCACCAACACGGCTTTCGGAAAGGCTGGCGTGATTTCAGCCGATCTCTGAAGGCCATCCCTTCCGGCCGCGCGTATCCGCCCACGCGGCACGGAGGGTGGCTAGCGTCGTCGCTGACCCGCATGCCGATCTGAGCTGCTGCAAGCACCAACCGCCCGACAAAAGTAGGTAATTGGATGACCATCATGGACGACTCTCCGGTCCGCGACCCCAAGGTGCTGCGCGAGGACATGATCCGAGCCCTTCGCGAGCAGGACGGGATCAGATCTCAGTCTGTCGCCGCCGCCTTCGCCGCGGTGCCCCGGCACCTGTTCGCGCCGGACGTCCCGGCGGAACTCGCCTACAACCTTCACCGCACGGTGCCGGTCAAGAAGGACGAGAACGGCCTGGACATCAGCGTCATGTCCGCCGCCCACCTCCAGGCCGTGATGCTGGAGCAGCTCGAGGTCGAGCCCGGCATGAAGGTGCTGGAGATCGGCTCCAACGGGGTCAACGCCGCGTACCTCCAGGAGCTCGTGGGACCTTACGGGGAAGTCACCACTGTCGACATCGACCCGGATGTCATCGGCCCTGCCCGCCTGCACCTGGACGCCACCGGATACAGCCAGGTGAAGACGGTCGTCGCCGACGGCGAGAGCGGAGTGCCCGGCGGACCGTACGACCGGATCATCGTCACCGTGGCCGCGTGGGACATCCCCCCGTCCTGGATCGGCGCACTGACCGAGAAGGGCCGGCTCGTGGTCCCGCTGACCGTGCGCGGCACGACCCGCTCGATCGCACTCGACCGTGACGGCGACGGCCTGACCAGCCGCTCCTACGGACTGGCGCACTTCGTGCCCATGCAGGGTGAGGGAGCCGCTCAGGAACGCAAGGTAATGCTCCGCGACGGCGTGGCCTTGCAGACCGATGACGTCCGCGTGCCGCTCAACACCCAGGCGCTGAACGGCGCCCTGGACACGTCTCGGCTGGAGCGCTGGTCGGGCGCGGCCTACGATCTGCCCGACGAGCTGGACCTCTACCTCACGCTCAACCTGTCCAGCGTCGCTCGGCTGCATGCGGACCCGGCGGTCATCGACAGCGGGATCATCGAACCCTCGGCCCGATTCGGCGTGCCCGCCCTCGTCAGCGACGACAGCTTCGCCTACCGCACCCGCCGGGAGAACGCGGACACCGGCGGCTTCGAGAGCGGCGTGATCGCCCATGGCCCGAACGCCGAAGCCCTCGCGGATGAGTACGTGAACGTGCTTCGTCGCTGGGCCGACAACCACCGCCGGCGAGGAGCCGCGACGTTCCGGTACCTGCCTGGCCCCGCTCCGTCGCCCCTGCCCCAGGACACCGTGCTGCGACGCCACGGCATCGTCACCGTGACCTGGGCCTGAGACTCCGGACCCCATCCGGGGCCCGGGCTGTGCACTATCAACCAGTTGCCCCCCAGGAGGCACCGAATGACCGTTCAGATGGAGCACTCGATTGCGCCCGCGCAGCCGGCCGGCGAGCAGGTGGACCTCGCCGGCTTCGAGCTGGACATCACCATCATCGAGGGCGGCCCCGCTGCGGACCAGCTGATCCGCCTGACCAGTGACGGCTGCAACTCCACGTGCGCGACCGCGTGCGTGAGCTGCCCGTAGCGCGTAAGCAGCGCTGAGCCCGTTCATCGCGGTGCCCGGTCGCGCCTGCACCTTGGGTGCGGCCGGGCACCCGTGCAGCCACAGGAGGGCGTGTGTACAGCTACGTTGACGCAAGCCTGGTCCGGGCGGCCGCGTGGGATCCAGACCGCGGGCCGGTCTGGCCGGACCTGACAGGCGGGGCCGCGAACCCAGAGTCGTGGCGGTCCTGGCTCCGACAGACCTGGTCACAGGAGTTCGCCGCCGCCGTAACCGCCGCCAGCCCGGACCTCGCGAGCCAGGTGGACCAGATCTGTGCCGGCCGGGTGCTGCCGGCGCCCGTCATCCGGCGCACGGTGCTCTCCGTCCTTCGATACCTGCTTCGCGCCCACACGCGCGCCACCCCGTTCGGACTGTTCGCTGGCGTCGCGGCCGCGCGAATCGGCACGACAGCCGCCCTGCGTGTGGGGACCGGTCACTACGCCGTCGCCCGACCTGACGCCGCATTCATCACGGCCCTCGTCAGCCGCTTCGAGGCACACGAGGCGCTGCGTCCCCACCTGATGCTGCTCACCTCCGCCCTCGCCGTTGAACGCGACGGGGACGCAGTAGTCGAGCACCGTCCGAGCGGCACGTCCGACAAAGGCCCCGAGCACGTACAGATCCGGCTGACGGCGCCGGTCCGCGAAGCCCTGGACGGCGCGAGGACCCCAATCCTGTGGGGGGATCTCGCAGCCAAGCTCGCCGCCGCATTCCCGTCGGCCCCGTCGGCCGCGATCGGCAAGCTCCTCGCGGGCCTGGTCCAGCAGCGGGTCCTGCTCACCAGCCTCCGCCCGGCGATGACGGTCACCGACCCGCTCGCCCCTCTCCTCGGACATGCACGGTACCTCGCCCCCGAGGAGGTGGCAGAGCTGTGTAAGGCCCCGAAGTCGGCGTTGGATCTGCGGGTGGACTGGGACCTGACCATCCCCGAGTCGGTGGCTCAGGAGGCGGCAGCGGCAGCGCGGGCACTCACCCGGCTTGCTCCCCGTGCGGCGCTGACCGGATGGGCTGAGTGGCACGGCCGGTTCCTTGAGCGATACGGACCGCGGGCGGCCGTCCCCGTCGTGGACGCCATCGAAGCGCTCGGATACCCGCCCGGCTACCTCGGCGCCACCACCGGACCGCCCGAGCCCGAGCCCCTGCCCGATCGCGACAGCCGACTCATCAAGCTCGCGCACGTCGCCGGGATGCAGGGTCGCCTTGAAGTGGTACTCGACGACGCCGCGCTGGAGGCACTGGCCACCACGGCCCCGGACCACCCTGTCCAGCCGAGCACCGAGTTGACCGTGCGTATCGACGCCAGCAGCGTGCTCGCCCTCCAGCAGGGTGAGTTCACCTTGCACGTCGTCGGGGTGGCCCGTTCGGCCGGCACGACCACCGGCCGCTTCCTCGACCTGCTGGACGACGCGGACCGGCGCCGCATGGCCGGCGTGTACGCCGGGCTGCCCGGAGTGCACACCGGTGCGCTCGTCGCGCAGATCAGCTCCGCCCCGCTGTCCCTGCGCGCGGAGAACGTCGCACGTGCACCGCAAGTGGCCGAACTGGTGATCTCGCTCGGCGACTACCAGGACCCCGACACCAGCCTCGTCCCCCTGGCAGACCTCGCGGTCACCGCCGATGCCGAGCGGCTGCACCTGGTCTCGCTCTCCCGCCGCCGCCCGGTGCACACGCTGCTGCTCAACGCCGTGGAATTCGGCCACCACTCCCATCCGCTGGCCCGGTTCCTGGCGGAGGCCCCCGCCGCGCTGGCCGTCCCCAGCACGGGATTCATGTGGGGCAGCGCCGCCGCCAACCTGCCGTTCCTGCCCGCGCTCCGCTACCGGCGGACGATCCTCTCACCGGCCCGCTGGCTCCTCGGCCGTGACGACCTTCCGGCCGCGTCGGCACCGTGGTGGCAGTGGGACGAGGCCCTGACCCAATGGCGTCACCAGGTACGGCTGCCCGGCCGGGTCTACCTGAGCGAGGCCGACCAGGCCGTCGCCCTCGACCTGGCGGAGCCCTCACACCGGGCCCTGCTCCGCACCCACGTGGATCGCGCCGGCACGGCCACACTGCGTCCCGCCCCGGCCCCCAGTGACCAGGGGTGGACTGGCGGCCGGGCCCACGAGGTCGTCATCCCCCTGGTCGCCGACCAGGAAGTCGGTCCTGTCCAGACAGCTGGCCGCGCCGTTGAACGCGGGCACGGCCACCTACCGGGCTGCGGCGGTCGCATTTACCTTCAGCTCCACGGGCACCCTGATCGCCAGAACGCCCTCCTGATCCGGCACCTGCCCGCCCTACTGGAGGAGCTGGGCGGTCCCCGGTGGTGGTTCGTCCGCTACCGGGATCCCGGTGACCACCTTCGCGTCCGCCTGACCTGCGCCCCAGGCACCACCGGCAACGCCTTCGAGCGCATCGGCGAGTGGACCCGGCAGGTCCGGGATCGGGGCCTGATCACCCACGTCAGCGTGGAGACCTATCACCCGGAGAGAGCGCGGTTCGGTGGCCCCAGCGCGCTGGATGCGGCCGAGCGGTACTTCGCCGCAGACTCCACTGCTGCTCTGGCTCAACTTGCCACCCAGGCTCAGAGGGGAGCGCCGGACGCCCGCGCGGTGACCGCCGCGAGCATGGTGGACATCGCCGCGAGCCTGCTCGGCGACCGCGCTGCAGCGATGCGCTGGCTCATCGAGCACACCCGGACCGCCCCGGTTGCTCCGCCCCGCGCCGTCTACCGCCAAGCCGTTGACCTGGTGACCGCGCACCCTGTCGGCCTGGCAGAGCGCGTCACCGCGGCCTGGTCCGCGCGGCACGAAGCCCTAGCCGCCTACCGCAGGGTGCTCACCGGCGCCGACCTGCACCCCGACGGCCTGCTGCCGGATCTGCTGCACCTCCACCACGTCCGGGTGTTCGGTCCCCGGCTGCCCAAGGAGCGTGCACACCTGCACCTGGCCAGAGCTGCCGCCCTGAGCTGGACGGCCCGAGCACGGAGGACACCGTGACCACGACCGCCCCCGCCCCCGCAGCCTTGTCGACCGCCGACCGCCTGGCCAACGCCTTGTCCGACCCACGCACCGTATGGCCCGCCGGCCGGCCCGACGGCGGCCGGTCCTGGCCCCAGTCACTCGCCGGCGGCGCCTCCGGCATCGCGCTGCTCCACATCGAGCGGGCCCGGACCGGCCGCGGTGACTGGGACATCGCGCACACCTGGCTGGCCACAGCGGTGCACGGCGATGTGAGCGCAGCGGCCAACGCGAACCTGTTCTTCGGCGCCCCGACCCTCGCCTACATCACGCACCGCGCGGCCAGCGCGACGAGCCGGTACCTGCGCGTCCTGGAGCGCCTGGACGCGGCGACCCTCAACGTGACCCGGAACCGCTTGGCAGTCGCCCACCAGCGCATCGAGCGTGCCGTGCGGCCCTCGATGGAGGAGTTCGACCTGATTCAGGGACTGTCCGGCCTGGGGGCCTACCACCTGAGCCGACACCCGCACCACGGAATCACCAGGGAGGTCCTGGCCTACCTGGTCCGCCTGACCGAGCCCGTGCCCGATCCGGCCGGCTTGCCGCCGTGGTGGATGAACGTCGGACCCACCGGTGCGCCCAGCGCCGACTACCCGCAGGGCCACGGGAACTTCGGACTCGCCCACGGCATCGGCTCCGTCCTGTCCGTCCTGTCCCTGGCGCTGCTGCGGGACCTGGCTGTCCCCGGCCTGGCGGAGGCGGCCGAGCGCATCTGCGACTGGATGGACCGATGGCGCCATGGTGACGGGGCCGGCCTGTGGTGGCCGGGCTTGATCTCGATGCAGCAGGCGAGTGATGGTCAGGTCCATCCGGACCTCCGTCCCCGGCCGTCCTGGTGCTACGGGGTGGGCGGAACCGCCAGAGCCCAGCAGCTGGCCGGACTCGCCTTGCGCGACCCTGTCCGCGTTCGGGCGGCCGAGAGCGCGATCCTGGCGGTACTGCGCGACCCGCTTCAACTCGACAGGGTCTCCGAAATCGGCCTGTGCCACGGCACGGCCGGACTGCTGCACGCCGCGTGGCGGATGGCCACCGAGACGGGCAACACCGAGATCACCGCTGAGCTGCCGTGCCTGGCTGCACGCCTGATTACCGCGCTCGACCAGCCGGGCCACAACCCGGAACTTCTCGACGGAGCATCAGGCGCGGCCCTCGCCCTGCACACCCTCGGTACGGGCAGTGCGCCCGCACCGCACTGGGACACCTTCCTCGCACTGGCGTGAAAACCCCCGGAGGCCCTGATGAGCTTGCCCACCTGGTGCCAGGTAAACGTCAAGTTCCCGGACTGGAGTCGCTCCGAGACCGCGGCCCTGGCTCACCTCGCCCCGCTCCTGCGCGCGGCGGAGGGCCAAGGTGCCATCACTGCATGGTTCGTCGTCCGCAAGGACCCGTGCTGGCGGGTGCGCTACCTGCCGGCCGCCGGCGGGCAGGACCGCATCGGTCAGGGCCTGGATGGGCTGGCCGCCGGCGGGCACGTCACGTGGACGGCGAGCATCTACGAGCCCGAGGTCCACGCCTTCGGCGGCGTCGAGGCGATGACCGGTGCTCATCGTCTCTTCCACCACGACAGCCGCAGTCTCGTTGACTATCTCCAGGGCGGTGCCGGCGAACACCGTCGCGAGCTGTCCCTGATGCTGTGCAGTCTCCTGATGCGTTCCGCCGGACTGGACTGGTACGAGCAGGGCGACGTCTGGGCGCGCGTCGGCGCCCACCGGGCAACGTCCTTCGACGCTGACCGGAACACCCTTGACCGGCTGCACGATGCCGTTGGTCGCCTACTTCGCGCGGACCCGAACCATGCCTTGCGGCCGGACGGCCCGCTGGCTGGCGCCGCAGGGTGGGCGGATGCCTACAGCGACGCAGGGAGGGAGCTGGCCACGCTCAACGCCACCGGGCGACTCCATCGCGGCCTGCGCGACGTCCTGGCCCACCACGTCATCTTCGCCTGGAACCGGATCGGCCTGCCCTACGCCGCCCAGGCCGCGCTTACCGCCGCCGCCAAGACCGTTGTCTTCGGCCCGGTCCCCGAGAGGAGCATCACGGCCCGTGTGGAGGCTCCCTGACCTCACCGCTCAGGCCATGCGGCGATTCCCGCTGGTCGCTCGCCCCCGGCCCGCAGCGCTGCCACTGGCCGACCGGATCGCCGAGCTGACGGCCCTCGCTACCGCCGCAGCCGGTCAGACCGAGAGCGGCCGACGGCTCGCGGCCGCCGCCACCGTGCAGAACCGCGCCGCGCTCATCGCCAGCGACTGCGGCTTGCCGGAACTCGCCCGTGTCCTGTGCCGTCAACAGCTGCAAGCCTGTCTGCGCGCTCACCCGCTGAACGCGCAGACGGCGCCGTACGCCATGGAACCGGCCGTCAACCTGGCCCGCCTCCTGATCCGCCAAGGAGACGGAGCCCGGGCGCATCAACTCCTGGCCGCCCTCTACATCGCGGCCACCGAGCACACCTCGGCGGACGTGGACGGCATCGCCGTCGACTTCCGCGAACTCGCTCCGGATGCTGAGCTCCAACACGCACTGCGCCGGGCCGTGTGGACGGCGCTGCTGGCCGACGGCACCCGGGCCCTGGCCCAGGCCGGACGCTGGCAAGAGGCAGTCGAGCAAGTCCGTCTCCATCGTGGCGTCGGCCTCCGGCTGCTCGACGGACGCCAGATCGCCATCGTTGCCCGGTCGCTGGCCGCAGACACCGACGCTGCCCTGTCTCTGGTGGACGGCACCGAGCCGGTCGACCGTTGGGAAGAGACGGTTGCGGTCGCCCTTAAGGCGCTGTGCCTCACCATCGGCGCCCGGCCGACGGAACGAGTTGGGGTCGAGTTGGTCCGCAGCTACCGCGAGATGGAGTTCACCCCGGGACTGGGCCTGTTCCATACCCAGCTTGGGCTGACTGTCCTCGATCTCACCGAGGCCCGGGACGACACCGTCGCCGCCGGGATCGTTAGCGACGCCATCACAAGCCAGGACGGCTATGTCGCCCGCGCCGTCCTCGCTCACCCGCGGTGCTCAGTGCGTCTCAACGGTGCTGAGCGGCAGGCCCTGGAGGCAGTAGTGGAAGCGGCGGGACTTCACGCCGGCGTCATCCCGTACGCGCTGATGGCCGATCTCCACGCGGCGGTGGACCTGGCTCGAGCCAGCATCGACCCGAACCCCCTGGCGACTGACGTGCCCCCTGCATTACTAGACGAGGAGCAGAGCGTGGAAGACAACAGCTGGCAGCGGACCGAGGACGGCCAGCCTGGCCAAGTCAGGCAGCTGGACAAGGAGGCGGCACACCATGCCTGACTCGCCGGCCTCGATCGCGATGGACGACCAGCTCTATGCGGCGGGTGCTCACGCGGCGCGCTGGTTGGAGGAGACCGGCCGGGGATCGGGCGTCAAGGTACCCGCAGACCAGGAGGTGCGGTGGCAACGGGACGCCGTGGCCGCCATGAAGGCAGCGACGGCGGACGGCACGCTGGACTGCTGCGATCACCTGCGTGCGGGCCTTGAGCCGGTCGTCGTACACGCGGAGCGTCCCTGGCTTCTGCTCTGCCGGAGCTGCCACGTCGAGGCCATGGCAGGCCGGACATGTCTGGACTGCGGCCGGCCCGCCGGGACCAGCTCGCTGCTGGGCGGCGTCGAGGAGATGGTCCGCAGCGCGGTCGCGGTCTACTCCCGGGTGCGATGCCATGACTGCCAGCGGCAGGACAATGCGGTGAGCGGGACCTTTGGCCCCGGTAGGGGCTCATCGAACCGGTAGAGGAGAGCGGGGTCTGGCGGACATTCGCCGGGCCCTGCTCACGTCTGGAGCCGGAGGGCGTCAGCGTCGAGATCTGGCCATTGTGCTCGGGATCGGCCGGTTGACGGCGCCTCTGGCCTTCGCTGCTGGCGGTGCACCCACGGGTGCACGGGGACGGGCTGTATCGGGCCGAGTGGGGCTGATCCGGGCTGATTCGGGCGGGTTCTGCGAGGTCAGGGCATCGTCGCAGGTCAGATGGGGCTCCGGGTGCGGTTCGAGTCCGGCTCCGGACACCCCACCGCATACCCTCGCCGCCCTGCGAGAAGCATGCGGAACGAGCGTCGCGATCTGTCACCCTGGGAACAGGGTGGGAGCACGCGACGCTTCTTGCGTCCGTGGTGAGGTTGGTCCGCTTTGGCGGACATCCGAGATCAGGGGTCATGGCCCCGGAAGGATGTCCATCATGGAAGGCATGGGGGAGAAGAGGCCTCGGCCGCGGCGGTCGTTCATGCCGCAGTTCAAGGCCGACATCGTCGAGCGCTGCCGGCGCGGGGACCGCACGGTGGGTCAGGTAGCCAAGGACTTCGACCTGACCGAGACCGCGGTTCGGGACTGGGTCAGGCAGGCCCAGGCCGACCTGGATGCCATCGCCCTGCGGTTGAACACCCGTCCCCGGCAGACCCTCGACTTCGACACACCAGCCGATAGGCTGGAGGCCCTGTTGCGCTGACCGGTTGACTTCACCACAGCTTTCTTCGCAGCAGGGACCCGGTGAACGTGCATCCGTTCATCGAGGCGGAGAAGCAGCAGGGCCACAACGTGAAGCGCGCGTGTGAGCTTCTGATGGTCTCCCGGACCGCCTTCTACGCACGCCGCAGCCCCGTCCCTGGCCCGCGGCGGGCCCGTGATCTGGAACTGAGCCGGGAGATCGCCGCTGTCCACGCCCGGTCGCACGGCACCTACGGCGCCCCGCGCGTCCACATGGTCCTGCAGCGTCAGGGCCAGGGCTGCGGCCGTCGGCGCGTCGCGCGCCTGATGCGCCAGGCGGGACTGCAGGACGCCACCGCCGGCGCCGTCCGGTCACCACGGTCCCCGACGCGGGAGCCCACGCGCGCCCGGACCTGATCAACCGCCAGTTCACTCCTGACGCCACCGCGCTGAACCAGCGCTGGTGCGGCGACATCACATACATCCCTACCGGCGAGGGCTGGCTCTACCTGGCCACCGTCATCGACATCGCCTCTCGCAAGGTCGTCGGCTGGTCCACCGCCGACCACCTGCGCACCGAACTGGTCGCCGACGCCCTGCAAGCAGCCCACCTGCAACGACGCCCCGCTCACGGCGTGATCTTTCACGCGGATCGCGGCTGTCAGTACACGAGCCGGGCCCCGGCCGAACTCGCCGGGAAGCTCGGCGTGCGCCTGTCGGTCGGGCGTACCGGCCAGTGCTGGGACAACGCTCTGGCCGAGGCGTTCTTCTCCACCCTCAAGCGGGAGCTGATCAGCACCCGGACCTGGCCCACCCGGACCGCGGCCCACAACGCGATCTTCGACTTCATCGAGGGCTGGTTCAACCTGCACCGACTCCACAGCAGCCTGGGCTACCTCAGAAGCCGTTGTCTTTCCGAGAGTGACGGGTGCGTCGCCGCTGGTCAGGCGTAGGGCCGGTGTTTCGGCGGTAGGGACGGGGGGTCGTGTCGTCCCTTCGTGGAGGTGCCGGATGCCGTCGGTGATGGGGTTGCTGGAGGAGCGAGAGCGGGCTGCCCGGCAGCGGGTGGAGGCCCTTCAGGCCGAGCTGCGGGAGGCGGAGGCCGCGTGGGAGCGGTTCGTGATCGCCCGTGAGACGGTGGCCGAGGTCCTGGGGGGGACCGCGGGGAGGCGGGGAGGTTCCGCCGGTCGTGGCGGCCGGCGCGGATTGCGGCGGCAGCGCCGAGTTCGGTGGTGCCGGTGTGGCGGGACGGGCTCGTCCAGGCGGTGCTGGCGCCGGACTACCGGCGGCTCATGGACGTCCTGGCCGGTGGGAGCGGGTCCGGTGGGGAGGCGATGGACTGCCGGCAGCTCGCGGTCGCGGTCGGGCTGGATCCGGTTCCGGCGAAGGTGGAGGGTGTGCGGTCGAAGGCGAAGCGCCTGGCCGCGCGGGGCTGGCTGGCAGAGGACCGTCCGGGGATGTTCAGGCTGGTCGCCGGGCGAGCCGGCGGCTCATGACCGTGGTCATCGACCAGCGGATCATCGCCTCCGCGGTGTCGGTGCGGGTCTCGTAGTCGCGGGTGAGGCGGCGTGCGTGCATCAGCCACGCGAACGTGCGCTCCACCAGCCATCTCTTGGGCAGCACGACGAAGCCCGTGGTGTCGTCGGTGCGTCTGACCACCGTCAGCGCGATGGCGAGGACGTCGCGGGCGAGGTCGACCAGGCGGCCGGTGTAGCCGCCGTCCGCCCACACCAGCGTGATGCGCCGGTGCCGCTCCCGTAGCCGGGCCAGCAGCGTCTGCCCCGCGTCCCGGTCGGTGACGGACGCCGCGGTGACCATGACGGTCAGCAGTAGCCCGAGAGCGTCCACCACGATGTGCCGCTTACGGCCGTTGACCTTCTTCCCGCCGTCGAAGCCCCGGCTCGCGGCCGGCACCGACGCGGCCCCCTTCACCGACTGCGCGTCGATGATCCCCGCGGTCGGCTCCAGGTCGCGGCCCGCCGCCTCACGGACCCGATCCCGCAGCCGGTCGTGGAACTCGGCCACCAGGCCCTTGTCCCGCCAACGCCGGAAGAACGCGTAGACGCGGTCCCACGCGGGGAAGTCCGCGGGCATCGCCCGCCAGGTAATGCCGCCCGCGACCAGGTAGCGCACCGCATCCACCATCTGCCGGTGGCAATAGCCCTCCGGCTGCCCGCCCCTGCCCTCCAACCACCCCGGTACCGGCAACGCATCGCGGACCACGGCCCATTCGGCATCCGTCATGTCCGAGGGATACTTCGGCCGTCTGTGCGGGCGGTCCCCGGCGTTACCGAACCGGTGAGCGGGGCAATCACACCCACGGGCAGCCGAGTTGAAACCGGCAGGTGTGAGGGCATACAACAGCGGCAACAGGGCCTCCCTGGTGCTTCTCCGGCTTCAACACCCAGGAGCTGCACCGGAGGCCCTGTCTTCATGCATCCATCGCCCCACGATCACCCGAACGGGACTCCCGTTCGATCGGCAACCGCCGCCATCGGTACGACAACGGCCTCTCAGACCAGGTCAGCCATGCTGCGGAGAGCGGACTTGGCAACAGTCCTGAGCAGGCCCGGCCGCTTGCCGAGCCAGCCGGCGGCCCGAGGTGTGAGGGGAGAGAATCCAGGTAGGGGCCATGTCCCGGATCACGTCGTCCGAGCGCTCTGGTACGTCGATGCGCGTTCTGACGGCACAGTGCCCCGGCACGGAAGTTGAGAAGTCCGTACCGGGGCGGTAGTAGTGCGGCTACTCGTCGTCCTCGTCGAAGGCCACCGGGCGAACGACTTCTTCAATGGCGGAGTTCCCGCACAAGATGTCCTCGGACCTCTTCCTCGCCGACACCACCGTGGTCGAGCGAGCACTGACCCAGTTCAGCGACACCGCCGACGGCGACATCGCCCGCGACTGGACCCTCGGCCTCACCTGCGACCTGGGCGACGGCTACCTCGGAGCCCGCCTCCAACCCCACCTGCCCGAGGGGGCGCTGCGGCTCCTGCTCGGCGCCTTCTATGCCGTGCAGGGCCTGTGCTGATCCCCGCCGGCCGCTCCCGCCGGCGTACGCATGAAAGTGCGCGAAGCCCAGCGGGACTGATCGCTCCAGAGTCCGTCCACCGACCGTCCCCTGCCCCGCCGAAGGAACCGCGATCACCCACCCTGTCCCGCGCCACCGGCTGCTCTGTCAGGAACACCCGGCCACGGTTGCCGGAGATGGATGGGCGGGCAGGCCCCGGGCCCCGGGGCCTGCCCCTGTCAGTGCGGGTCAGGAGGCCGAATGCGGGGCATGGGCGTGCTGCCTCCCGGGCGCCGGGTCAGACCGTCCTGATGTCGAAGGCGTACTCGAATTCTGCGAGCGCCTTGCCCTCGTCGTCGTGGAGCTGCGCCTTGGCGGTGTAGCTCCCACGGCCCAGAATCCCGATGGGCGCCTCCTCCCAGCCGTGGCGGGGGAAGGTCACCGACTGCGGCTTTTCCTGCTTCGGGAACGAACCCAGCACCAGCTTGTCCTGGCTGACCCTGACGCCCTTGCGGTAGTGGGTGCTGGTGTACACGACCCCGGCCACGGACGCATCGTCGACGCGGAAGTCGACCGTGAGCCGGTAGTGGCAGCCCTCGGGCAGCACGAACGCGTCCGCCTTGGTCGCGGCGAGTGCCTCCGCGCTGTCCAACTGCCGCACCACGGCAGGCCCGGGTACATCCTCGAACTCCACCCTGAGCGTGAGCAGGTGCAGGGTGCCCCCGGTTTCCTCCGGGGCCTTCTTCCCGCCCTTGGCAAGGGCCTCGAAGTAGGCCTCGTCATACTTCGGAGCATCCACGCTTTCGGACATACCGCCTCCTCAACTGTTCGCCATCACCGACGTAGTGGCCGGCGGACACCGCCTTGGCCACAGAAGGAAGATCACCACACCCGGAAGGGCCCGACCGGCAGAACACCACCCCGCGATCCGCCGCACCCCCGTCGGCTCCCGCACTTCGCGGCCGCCCCCTCACACGTACGGGCCCCACACCCAAGGGCCCCTTGTTGACGGACAATCCCCGAACGGGCCCGAGCCCGCTGCGGCCGGCCTGGCTCGGCTCAGCCGCACACCGACCGCGGTCGATCCCGCGCCCGGCGTCCACCCAACCCCCCATACGGGCGACATGACCGACCGTTCGAGGCCGGTGGTTGAACGGCAAGCTCAGGTGCGGGTGATGGCCTGGCGCAGACCGTAGGCGGCGGCTCCGGCGGCGATCACCGCCGTCCCGGCCAGGACCAAGGCGAGCGGAAGGGCGAAGGCCAGGACGGCCGCACGACGGGCCGGCGGGCGGACAGCCGGGCCGGCGGGCACCCGGGCAGCCGGGCAGCCGGGCGGGCGGGCGAAGGACCGACCAGGACGGGCGGACACGACGGGCCGGCGGATGGACGACCCGGCACCGACCCCTGCCCCGGCAGTCCACCCCAGGCCACCAGACCAGGCCAACCCCCTGCGGAGAGTGGACCATCCCGGCCCGAACCGCCACCACCAGACCGGCACCCGCCAGACACCCGCCAGGCACCAGCAGGACCAACCACCCACCCCCGACCACACCCCCAACAGCGGGGCAGCTTGTGGTGACCCTTCGGGTCCGTCACGGTGTGACAGTGACGGATCAGATGGCCCCAGCGTGCGCAGGCCCCCGCTGCGGGCGGCCACTTCCCGGACCGGCCCGCAAAGGCCGGCCCGCCCTCTACTGCGGCCAGGCTTGCCGCCAGGCCGCCCTGCGCCAGCGCCGCCTGGCCGAGCAGACACCGCAACTGCGGGAGGAGGCCCGGGAGCTGCTGGAGGACCTCGACCCGGAACTGGCCGCCGAGGTATCGGTGTCTGGCCAGGACGCGAGTCGTTCGACGGCGCGCTACCGCAGGGCAGGTTGCCGGCGAACGCGCACGATCACATGCATGGCAGGGCATGACAGGCCAGGGGGGATGAGGGCCCGAACGACCAGACGCCTGCTCGGCTGGGCAGGGGCACTCAACTCGTCAGAGGGGTGAACCAGATGGACGTGGTCGCGGTCGTCCCGGTGTGGGTGAAGTGCACCGGGATGTCCTTGTGGACGAAGCATTGGTAGGTGCCCGCATTTTGGGAGTCCGATGAGAACCTCTCGGCCTCGACCCACAGCTGAAGGTGCTCGCCCTGGGTGATGTCGAGCCGCGTCTTGCCCGTCAGGCTCCAGTTGATGTTGACATTTCCGGAGATGATTCCGTCCCTGTCGAATGTCCTGACTCCGCCCGAGGGGAGAATGGCGGCCTCCTTTCGGGGTGTTCCGAGGAGCTGCTTGATCTCGGCCTTGTCGGCTGTGAGGTTCCGTAGGTCGAGGTCGGGTTTGATGACGGTGACCTGGGCGGACAGGATCCTCACGACGGGGTTGGTGGGGTCGCCGGCGGTTCCGCGGAGGTAGAACGTGGTGTCGGACTTGATGCCTTCGATGTCGAGGCTGGTCTTGTTGGTGACGTCCCGGTTGACGTCGCCGTACAGCAGCTCGTAGGTGGCGTTGGCGGAGCGTTCCCAGCTGAGGTGGACGTTGCCGCCGTTGGGGATGACGGAGGGGGCACAGAGGAAGTTGCGCAGGTAGAAGTCCGTGGGGAACTTGCCTACCTGGAAGATGGTTTCCCTGGGCTTGAAGGCAGCGGTTCCGGTGCGGGAGCTCTCGGTGACGGTGATCGGTGCGGTGCCGACCTTGCGGCTGATCGGAATGTCGGACAGCTGAAGAGTGAGCCCGGTGTCGGGGCCGATCGGCGCGTGGCTGGCGGCGGGTTCGAAGACGAACTCCTTGGCCGCCGAGTCCAGGCGTACGGTCCAGCCGGTGAGGCTGATCCGCGGGGTGATCTTGTTCAGGTCGGTGGTGAGGTCGGGTGACATCGTCCCGGCGGGGACCTTCGCCCTGATCCACTGGACGTCGGCCGGGGTGCCGCTCTGCCGGGCGACGGTGATGACGATTTCCCCGGTCTCCTCGGGGGCCTGCGGGTTCTCCGGGGAAGCCTTGAGCGGGTTCGGGGTTGTGGTGAGGGCGTACGACAGCAGCGGCTCGTCAGCGGTGGTGCCGACGTCCTGGGTCTGGGTCACGACGGTCACGAAAGGGCTTCCTTTGGGGTCTCTCGGCTGCCCCGCCCCGCCCCGCGGCTGGGCCGGGCGAAGCGGCGGCGGTGGTGGCGACTGGTTCAGTGCTGGGTGCGGCTGTGGGCGGCGGCGTCGTCGAGGGTGAGGAAGCCGGAGCGGATCTCGGGTTCGGCGAGGGGGAGGTCGTACTGGTCCTGGCTGAGGATCGGCAGCTTCTTCCAGGTGCCGCCGCGGTTCTCGGACCAGGTCCAGGTGCCGAGGACGCCGGCCGGGGCCGGCATGAGGACGGTCTCCTCGCTCTCGCTCTGCGGGCCGCGCAGGGCGGTGGTGGCGGCCAGGAGCGGGCCGGTGCGGAAGTTCACGCTCATGCGGGCGATCGCCTGCTCGGTGAACTCCTGCGGGACGAACACCTTCTTGGTGGCGAGGATGTCGGTGGTGGCGTGCACGGCGGCCCGCGGGTCCAGCAGCACAGTGGCGACCGCGGTGCTGTTCTCGCCGAAGTCCAGTTCCAGGCTGGGCCGGTCACCGGTGGGCCGCAGGTACGTCCCGCCGCCGGTGGCCGGGTCGATGACCGTCTCGAAGTGCTTGTAGTCGTCGTCGAGGACGTAGCCGACCAGGCCGTCATCGCTCTGTTGCGCTTCGCCGAGGCGGATCGCCCAGGGGTAGCTGGGCAGCTGGGAGGGAGACGGCTCGAAGAGGTTTCTCCAGCTGGCGTCGGTGCGCAGGGGGCCGCGCAGGTTCATGGTCAGGCGGGTGCGGATCAGGGCGAGGGGTCGGCCGAGGAGGAAGCCGAGGCCGGGGTCGGCGGGGCCGTCCGGGTCGATGGTCTGCAGGGCCCGGTCGAGGGTGGCGCGGAACGCGTCGAAGGTCTGCGGGCCGCGGCTCTTCACGGCGTTGAGCAGCAGGTAGGGGTGCGGGGTGAGCGCCTCCAGCTGCTCGAACCGGGTCACCTCGGAGCCGGGCAGGGCGGACCAGGAGACCGTCCGCTGGCCCGTGGTGTTGAGGGTGACGCGCAGTTCGCCGAGCGCGGCGCCGTCGGGGGCGTGGACGACGAGGGACTGGTCGAGGCGGTTGTGCAGCAGCCAGGCGCAGACCGGGTTGGTGCCGGGGGTCAGGTCGGTGTCCTCGTCGGTGGTGGCGGCGAGGAAGTCGAAGCGCAGCCGGGCCGGCTGCAACAGACGTGGCCCGAGTTCGACCAGCCGGTCGGGGTCGTAGTCGCTGACGGGGTGGGCTGGGCGCATGGTGTCGGGCATCTCGGGCGCGAAGTGGGACGGGTTGCTGATGAGGTTGACGGAGCGTCCGAAGCGGTCGACGACGGCCAGGTCGAGGAAGGCGAGCTGGCCGGCACGCAGTTCCTGGAAGGTGGAGTCGGGCCACTCGTCCCAGTCGCTGGCGGGCATGCCGCCGGGGTCCGGCGGGGGGTAGTCGCCGTTGCCGATGAGGGTGGCGAGGTCGCCGGCGGGCTGGAGGCCGGCCAGTGGCTGGCGTTGGGCGATGGCGGCGCCGAAGCCGTCGAGGGTCTGGGAGAGGTAGTCCGCTTCGCGGGCCTGGGAGCGCACTTGCCGCAGGGCGTCGGCGGGCAGCTGGTCGCGCACGCGGGTGTAGCTCTGCAGAGTGCCGTCGACGATATGTCCGGCGCTGGGGGCGAGGAGCTGGCGGCCGGAGACGACCAGCGGGGTGCCGGGTTCCCCGGTGCCCTTCCACTGGTAGCGGGAGCCGTCGACGAAGTCCCAGTGCGCCGTGTCGCCGTCGCGCATCGGCAGGGGGAAGTACTCGGCCTTCCACAGCAGGAACAGCGGCTGCCAGGGCATCGCCCACGGTGTGGTGCCGTACTCGGGCAGGGTGCCGGTGACGTCCCGGATAGCGCCGCCGCGCAGGGCGCGGTCCAGAATGAGGAACTCGCTGAGCAGTGCGGGGAAGCAGGGTGGCTGCTGGCCGGTGAGGTCGATCTGCGCGGCGGTGGCGGCGACGTCGGTGGTGGTGATGCCGGAGGCGCGGGTGACGACGCGTTCGGGGGTGCGGCAGGGCAGGGCGGTTTCGCGGGTGAGGGGTGCGTGGAGGTTGGCGCCCTGCAGGGTGAGGACCGGGTCGGCGCTGTACTCGAAGTCCTCGGCGGGCACGCGGATCAGCCGGCGGGCGGCCCGGGCCCCGTAGGCCGGGTACAGGGCGTCGATGCGCGCTGCCAGGTCCGCCTCGCTCTTGCCCCAGGGCAGGTCGGCCCGTTGCTCGGCCAGGTCGCGGGCGAGGGCCACGACGCGTCCGGCTGCGCCGGTCGCGTTGCCGGGGTCGAGTTCGTCGTCGATGCGGCCGGTGAAGTCGGAGGGCTTCTTTTTGAGGTGGGTGAGCCACCACAGGTGGTAGAGGCGTTCGCGGGCGGTGTCGAGTTCGGCTTCGGTGGCGTCGTGGGCGGCTTGGCGGCGGTTGAGGTCGGCGACAGTGTCGGCCTCTACTGACCGGGCCGCTTGGGAGGTGGTGCGGCCGGTCTCCTCACCGCGTTCGCCGATGAACCAGCGGTATCCGCCTGGGACGGGGCCGAAGGCGCTGTCGTGGGCGCGGCGGTCGGTGAGGATGTCGGCCTCGGGCCGGTCGCGCTCCTCCAGGGCGTCGATGCCGCCGAGCAGGAAGGCCCGGAACAGGGCGGCCTCGTCGCCGGACAGGGCGCCTTCGCCGTCGGCCTGGGCGCCGAGTTCGGCGACGGCTTCGGCGATGCTGTTGGACACGATCGGGGTGACGTCGGCCGGCTTCGGACAGGGCGAGTCGGGGACGGGACCGGTCAGGTCCCAGTCCAGGTCCAGGACCGTGCCGCAGTAGACGGAGGAGCGGATGCCGCTGCCGGAGCCGACGGGCGGTGTCCACTGCAGGCGCTCCAGCAGCGCGGCGAGGTCCTCAGTGCCGGCGAGGATGTCGCTGCCCGGCTGGGCGTACCAGCCGGCGACGAAGTAGCTGAGCCGTTCCTGTGGCGGGAGTTCGCCCTCCGGGCTGTCGAGGAGCGTGTCGTGCATCGAGAAGACGTTGCTGTTGTAGGGCTGGAAGGCCGAGAAGGCCGGCAGGCCGGGGCCGATCGCGGTGAGGAACGGCGCGTGGCGGTCGGCCGGTTCCTGCCAGGGGCCGGTGAGTTCGTGGCACTTGCCGATCAGGGTCGGGGCGGGTTCGTCACTGTCGGGGTCGGGGTCGAAGTCGGGGTTCTGGAAGGAGACGGTGCCGTTCATGGGGTCGAGGTAGTCGCTCTCGACGATCCAGGCCTTGAGCGTGCGGGTGCTGTCGGTGTGGCGTACGACGAGCCATCGGTTGGGCACGAGGGGGAACTCGCCGATGCCTTCCTCCTCGTCGTGGCGGCCGCGGGTGAGGGCGGCGGGCAGTTCCCACTGGAGGTAGACGCCGAGGCGGTCTTCGCGGCCGGTCCACTCCTCGGGGCTGGAGAACGGGGCGGGCTCCGCAGGGACGCCGTCGCCGATGTTCTTGAAGTTGGTGGTCCAGCGGTGGAACACGTGCGGCGTCGCGGTGTCGCGGGTGGCCCGGTTGACGGCGAGGGCCGCGACCTCGACCGGCACGATGAGGGTGTTGTCCACGGACATGGCCCGGGGTCCTTTCGGTCAGCGCTTGGCAGTACGGCGCGGGGACGGGGGGCTCAGGGCCGGGAGAAGGTCTGCGCCTGCGGCGCGTTGATCATCTGCAGGGCGAACTGTGCGGAGGAGATCCGTTCCACTCCGTGCGCCCGGGACAGGGCAGGCAGCAGGGCGTCGCCGGTGCCGTCGATGTTGAGGACGTCCCGGCTGCCGGGGCGCAGGAAGCGGGCGAAGCCGGCCGGCTGGGGGAACTCGCCCATGGGGTGGCCGATCCGGTCGCCGGTGATTGCGCGGAGCTCGATGGTGCCGACGTCGCCGATGCCGAAGCACAGGCCGCGCGGGGGTTCGGCCAGCTCGAAGCGGTCGATGACCTCCGGGTAGAGCAGCAGGCGGGTCTCCAGGCCGAACACCGCGTCGCGTACGGGTTCGACAACGGCCGTGCCCTTGTAGGCGGTGGCGATGGTGCCCGGCCAGTTCGGGACCAGGCTGGAGTTGACCAGCACCGCGCACTTCGGGACCGGTCCGCCGCTGGTGGCGAGGGCGTTGAGGTCGGCGTCCAGGGTGTGGCCGACGCCGACGCTCAGCGCGCCGTCCACGGCCGCCCGCACCCAGCTGGCGTCGAGGTAGGCGAAGCGGATGCTCTCTGACGGCAGCGCGCGGGGGTCGGGGACCAGGTGGGACAGGCTCAGCAGCTCAAGGCGGCGCAGCGCGTCCAGCCAGGCGGTGACCTTCGCGAACTCGTCCGGGGCGGCTTGGGTGAGCAGGCCTGCCATGCCGGGCTGGGCGAGGACGGCGCGCGCGTCACCGGGGGTGCGGCGGGTGCGGGCTGCGATGCGGCGCTGGCCGGCGCGCAGCTGCGGGCCGGCCTGGTCGAGGGCTTGCGCGAGCCTCGCCCCGCCGCCTCGCCCGTCGCCGGGTTCGTTGCCGTCGGTCAGGAGGCGGTCGAAGGCTTCGAAGGCGAGTGGTGCGGTGAGGTGACGGCCAGTCAGTGCGGTGGTGGCGAGGTCGGGGTGGGAGGCGAGGCGGCGGGCCGCGGTGCGGGCGGCCGAGCGGAACTCCAGCAAGGCGCTGCGGAACTCAGCGTCGGAGAGGGCGAGGGTGCGGCCGGTGGTGAACGCGGCGGCGTAGGAGGTGTCGAAGACGCCGTACTGCTGCAGGTAGATCAATGCCTCGCCCGGGGAGTCCAGGCGGGTGGCGGCCGGGTCGGGAAGCTCCTGGGCGGGTTGGGCGGTGAGCGGGCCCCGGTAGAAGGCGAAGATGCGCTCGCCGGTTTCCAGGCGTTGCGGCAGGCCCACGGCCCCGCCCGCCATCCGATCCAGGGCCTCCTTCTGCGGGCCGGCCGGATTGGCCGGGCCGGAGGTCGGCACCCGCAGGCGCAGTTCGTCGGCGGGGCGCGGGGTGGTGCCGTTGGTGGTGGCCAGGTGCTGGGCGAGGTCGCCGAAGCCGACGCCGGAGTCGGGTTCGGTGGTGAACGACCACGAGGTGAGGGAGACCAGGCGCACGCCTTCGGTGGGGGTGGGGACGGTCAGGTATCGGTCGTGGCCTTCGAGGGAGACCAGGTGGACGACGTGGCGCCCGCCCGCGGCGGCGGGGAAGCGGTTGGCGACCAGGACGGCGTTGAGTTCACCCTCGTCGGGCGCGGGGTCCGTGCCGGCGCGGGTGGCATCGGGGCGCCCGCCCTCACGCAGATGTGCGAGGTAGCCCATTTCGGCGGGCAACGGCTTCACCGCGTCGAACAAGGCCTTGGGTACGAGAACGGTGGCGCACTGCTCGTGGTACTCGTCCGGGCGCATGCTCGCCGGGGCGATGACCGGTACCGCTCCGGGGCCATGGGCGCCGTCCAGGAGCTCGCGCACACTGCCGGCCTTGACGAGGCCGACCGCGTCCGGATCCTCGGGCAGTTCGTCCTCGCGGAACACCAGCAGGGCCATCCACGGGGCGGCGCCCGCCTGACCCTCACCGAGCAGACGGGCCCACGGCAGGCCGGGAGCATCAAGGTTGATGTGGGCGAGGGTCTGGCTGTAGGTGCCGACGGCGTCCGGCGTGGGGAACTGTGCGTTGATACCTGTCGGGTCGACGCTGAAGCGCGGCTGGACGACGTCGAAGGGCTGCGTGGTGGCGTCGAGGACGCGGTCCGCTCCGCCGAGGTCCTTGAGGGTCTGCCGGTTGTCGATCAGGTACCGGCCGGCGTACAGGGAGGGGATGCGGTGGTCGAAGAACCGGGTGCGGTGCTCGGCGCCCGGCGCGGTGGTGCGAGGCTGGGGGGCGGGTTCGGACGTGGTGGTCACGGGGCGTGCCTTTCAACAGGACGCGGGAAGGCGAAGGGTCGGGCGGCGAACCGGCGATGCGGGCCGCCCCGCAGGACGGCGCGGGCGGCCTGCGGCGCGTTCGGTCAGCCGGCGACGAGCATCGGCTCGGCGGTGAAGGCGGTGCCCGCGGCACGGGCGTAGGCGCTCAGGTCGGTGTCGAGCGCGCCGAGGTCCGTACCGAGACCAGTCAGAGCCTGGGCCAGGGTGGTGCGATTGCCCCGGGTGGCGTCGGTGTCGATGCCGTCCTTGATCGCGGCGATGACGCCGCCGGGCCGGGTCGGCACCGGGCCCGTGGCCGGTTCGTCGGCGGCCAGCGGCTGGTTGCCGTCCGGGTTGATCGGGTCGAAGGAGATGGCCTCCTCGTCGAGGAACCCGGTGGAGGTGCCGTGGTCGACCGGCGGCGAGCTCAGCCGGATCCCGAGGATCCGGTCGGGGATGATCCCGTCGTTCGGAGCGTCGGGCTGCTGGCCCCACAGGCCGTTGGGCACGTTGCCGCGCAGCATCGCGCGGCCCCACGGTGTCATGGTCGCGGCCTGGCCGTTGTAGGTGAGCCAGACGCGCAGTTCGCTGCCCTTGCCCCGCACGTGCATGGGCAGGATGTCCACCGCGCTGTCGGTGGCGATGGGCGTGGTGCTGCCGTGGTCCAGGAACACCCTGCTGACGGGGGCCTGGGTGTCGGCGGTGAACGTGAAGCCGCCGTTGCTGACCAGCCACGGCTTGACCGCGCCGCGAGTGGCCGGGGCGCCCTCGCCGGCGTACCCGGCGATCGCCGTGGTGCGGACCATGTTTTCCGGCGGCGGCAGCATGCCCTGGAACCCGCCCCAGTCCAGCGCCGGGGTCTGGTTGCGGCGGGCGGCACCGAAGCCGATGGTGAAGGAGATGAACCACAGGTGGACGGTCGCCTCGCCGCCCACCGCTGGGCCCCAGATCCGGACGCTGACACCGACCTCGACCGAGATCCTGATCTTGACGAACCAAACCTTGATGGTCGCGGAGACCCCGACCCGGATGCCCATGCCGACGTCGAAGTAGAAGGGGTTCCACTCCAGCAGGGCGTCCACCCGGGCGGTGAGCCAGGCGCGCAGCATGCCGGACTGGAAGACGACGTCCAGGGAACCGCCGGTCATCAGGGACTTGGGCGTGAACGCGGCGTAGGCGTTGCCAGTGATGTTGACGGTCGAGCCGACGCCCCAGGTCAGACCGGCCGGCTGCTGGCGGGGATAGCGGGCGGGCAGCTCCCGCCCGACGGGGATCGCGCCGAGCATGAACGCGAAGTCGCCGGCCTGCGAGTGGTTGCCGAACCAGAACTTCATGCCGACGCCGCCGCGCAGCTTGCAGTTCGGGTCGATCAGGAACGTCTTCTCGGTGAACGCCGCGCCGATGCTCAGCTCACCGGCCGTCGGGCGCAAGGTCGCCTCGATGCCGATCTCCACCCGGGCGATCTTCTTGTCACTCTTGGTGGGCAACTGCATCCCGGCCGAGCCCAGCAGACTGATCGTCAGATCCGAGCCGGTCTGCACCAGCGCCATGGCGCGGCCGCTGAACGTCTCGAAGCAGTCGAAGGCCAGACCCGCCGCCAACCAGAGATCGCCCTCCTGCGGACGCACCCACGGGATTGAGCCGCCGATCAGCTCACCCAGGACCTTGAGCGGGTCCACCTCCTCGTCATCGGCGCCGATCGCGCCCGGATTATCCAAGGCCATCAGGAACGGGAAGCTGCCCAGGGAATCGGCGGCCGGGACCCGCACCCGGCTGTTCCAGCCGAACCCGGCGGAGATGCCGCGCACATGGAACAGCGACGGTCCGAAGCCGACCTGACTGCCGAGGGAGCCGTAGGCGAACAGCGACGGATCGGCGCCGCCGCCGTCGGGCACGACGTACGCGCCCATGGCCGAGCCGTTGAACGCGCCGGTGTCCACCAGCAGTACCCCGCCGACCACCGTCTTGTACGGCGGAGAGGCCGGCAACGCGGTCAGCGCGCCGGCGATCCGCAGCGGCGGGTTGTAATAGTCGACACTCAGGCCGTTGTCGCCGCCGGGCGTGCCGATCGGCGACCAGCCGCGCACCGCCGGGTCCTCCAGGACCCGCATGCCCTTGCGGCGGCGAGGTCCGGACCGGGGGGTAAGGATGCCGCTTTCGGTGACCAGTGCCTGCGGGGTGCGTTCGCGTGAGGCTCCGTCGCGGTGCTTCACGACGGGCAGGGCGCGGCCGAGACCGTCCAGGCGTTCGGGGTCGCTCGGCGGCGCGGGCGTGCGCCTGGTGAGCCGCAGTACCCGGCCGCCTGCAAGCGCCCAGGCCCCGGCGGGCAGTGACGCACCATCCGGAGCGCCGTCGACCAGGACCAGACCACAGCCCCCGCCGAGATCAACCGAGGCCACCGCCCCGGTCACCCACTCACCGTCGACTGTGAAGGCGACGTCCACCGGTGCCGAGGACGCGGTGATCGTGGCCTGGCCGCCGACCGACAGAGCCTTCGGATCGCTCACCGCGCCGCCGATCCGTACGGTGCCGCCCGGGAAGACGAGCGCTGCGGCGTCGGGGTCGGCGAACACCGACACCGGGATCTCGATCGCACCACCCGCAGCCTGGTCGAGAAGCCTCCGAACTTCTTCCACTCGCACTGTCACAGCGGTCCAGCCCTCTACTCGCGGCAAAAGGGGAAGGCGGAAGCACGCGCCGATCCCGGCGACAAGCCTGACGTGTCCGCTGCGAGGAGCCTAGCGAGCGCAGACACTGAAAGCCTGCAGGCGACCACTCTGCGTGATGCACGCGGCTGAAGGGCGATCGATTTGCATGTGTGGGCGGACGCTCTACGGGACTGCATGCAGAAGCATTTCTACCGGGCCCGCAAGACTCCTGAGAGGGCAATCAGCCAGACACTGCCACCGGTGGGTGTTTCTGGTGCCCACGAGGACCTGCGCAACGAACAGCACCGCCTCCGCCGGGGCGTAGCCGGGCGGGCCCAGGGTGCTCAGGACAGCCGGCGGTATCAAGCGAGGTAGGCGCGGGCCATCAGGAGCGCGCTACGCGCGGCTGGTCGGCGGTCAACCGGTCCGTACGGCAGGGACGCACCTGGTGAAGCCTTCCGTGCGGTCCGACATCGACGCTGCCGACGAGCGGCTGGTGTCAGTGAGCCTTTTCAGAGGGCGGTTCGTGACTGTTTAACTGGTTTTGGTGTCACCTGATGGTGTGGGTGTGGGCGGAGTCCGCCGGTCCGCGGCTGGTGGTCTGG
>NZ_JBHUWW010000032.1:0-65491 GCF_042669755.1 Kitasatospora sp. NPDC057223
ATCCGGGCGCGGCCCCGGACGCTCAGGTCCGGGCCCGCTGGGTCGCCGCGATGCAGAGCAGGACGGCGCCCGCGGTGACCGGCGCGGCCGGCGGCAGCCCCTCCCCCAGCAGCAGGACGGCCCAGAGCAGGGTCAGCCCCGGCTGGGCGAGCTGGAGCTGACTGGCCTTCGGCACCCCGATCACGGCCATCGCCCGGTACCAGACCACGAAGCCGCCGAACTGGGAGACCGCCGCGGTGTAGGCCAGGCCGCCGGCCGCGCGGGCCGACAGGTGCACGGGTTCGGCGGGCAGCGCCAGGGCCGTGGTCAGCGCGGTGACCGGCAGGGCGACGACCACCGCCCAGGCGATCACCTGCCAGCCCGGCAGCTCCCGCGAGAGCCGGCCGCCCTCCGCGTAGCCGGCGGCGCACACCAGCAGCGCGCCGAACAGGTACAGGTCCGCCACGGCCGGCCGGCCGTGGCTCTGCTGGACGGTGAAGCCGAGGACGGCGCCCGCACCGGCCGTCGCGGCCCACCAGAACGTACGGGACGGCCGGGCCCCTGTCCGAAGTGCCGAGAACACCGCGGTGGCGAGCGGCAGCGCACCGGTGACGACGGCCAGGTGGGCGGTCGAGGACGACTGCAGGGCGAGCGTGGTCAGCAGCGGGAACCCGAGGACGCAGCCGCCCGCGACGGCCAGCAGGGCGGGCCAGTGCCGGCGCTCGGGGAGGGGGACGCGCGCCACCGCCAGCCAGACCACCGCCGGCACGCCGGCCAGCAGCCCGCGCAGCCCGGTGGCCGTCCAGGGGCCGAAGCCGCTGAGGGCCGCGACGGTGGCGGGGAAGCTGAAGGAGAAGCAGAGGACGCCGAGGGCCGCGAGGAGGGTTCCGCCGCCAACCGCTATCGCTGGTGCCCTGGTAGCGCTATCGTGTGCCGTCATGCACGAGCCTAGCAGCGTGGCAGAACTGGTAGAAAGCCTCCGGCGCGATCTCGACCGCTACTCCGAAGGTGAGAAGCTGCCGTCGAGCCGGGCCCTGGTGGAGCGGCACCGGGTGAGCCCGGTGACGGTCTCCCGGGCGATCGCCGCCCTGGTCGCCGAAGGCCTGGTGGTGTCCCGGCCCGGCGCCGGGGTCTTCCGGGCGGCGGCCGGCGCGGGCCCGGGGGGCGGACCGGCGCGACCGCACGGTGACGTCTCCTGGCAGGAGGTGGCGCTCAGCTCGGACGCCGGAGCACGGCACGTCGGCGCCGGGGCCGGGGGCCTGCTCGCCACGCTCACCGTGCCGCCGCCCGAGGTGATCGACCTGAACGGCGGTTACCCGCACGCCTCGCTGCTGCCCGAACGCACGCTGGCCGCCGCGCTGGCCCGGGCCGGCCGGCGGCCCGGCGCCTGGGGGCGCCCGCCGGTGGACGGGCTGACCGAGCTGCGGGCCTGGTTCGCGCGGGACATCGGCGGGCCCGGCGGAGCCCTCGGCGCCTCCGACGTGCTGGTGACGGCGGGCGGGCAGAGCGCGCTCACCACCGCCCTGCGCTCCCTGGTCGCGCCGGGCGCACCCGTCCTGGTCGAGTCGCCCACCTACCCCGGCATCCTCGCCGTCGCCCGGGCCGCCGGACTGCGGCCCGTCCCGGTGCCGGTGGACGGGGACGGCGTGCGCACCGACCTGCTGGCGGAGGCCTTCGCGGCGTCCGGGGCCAGGGCGTTCGTCTGCCAGCCGCTGTTCCAGAACCCCACCGGCGCCGTGCTGTCCGCCCGGCGCCGGGGCGAGGTGCTGCGCATCGCGCGGGCGGCCGGGGCCTTCGTGGTCGAGGACGACTTCGCGCGCCGGCTCGTCCACGCGGACGCCGGCGCGGTGCCCCGCCCGCTGGCGGCGGACGATCCGGACGGGGTGGTGGTGCACGTCCGCTCGCTCACCAAGGCCGCCTCACCGAGCCTGCGGGTGGCGGCGCTGGCCGCCCGCGGCCCGGCGCTGGAGCGGCTGCGGGCCGTCCAGGTCGTCGACAGCTTCTTCGTGCCCCGGCCGCTCCAGGAGGCCGCCCTCGAACTCGTCGGCGACCCCGGCTGGGCCAGGCACCTGCGCACCCTGGCGGCCGAGCTGCACCGACGCCGGGAGGCGGCCGTCCGGGCGCTGCGCGCGGGCCTGCCGGGCCTGCTCGGTCCGACGGCGCCGGCCGGGGGCTACCACCTGTGGCTGCGGTTGCCGGACGGCCGGGACGAGGGCGCCGTCACCGCCGCCGCACTGCGCGCCGGGGTCGGCGTCACCCCCGGCCGGTCGTACTTCGCGGCCGAGGCGCCGGCCCCGCACCTGCGGCTGAGCTACGCGGCGGCCGAGAGCACCGCCCAGGTCGCCGAGGGCGTGGAGCGGCTGCGACGGGCCTACCGGGACAGCGGCGACGGCGTGCCGGCGGCCTGAGCGGCGGCCCGGGCGCTACCCGCGGTGGCCGGCCATCCGCTCCAGGCGGGCGATCCGCTCGGCCATCGGCGGGTGGGTGGAGAACAGCCGGGCGCCGGCCTCGCCGGGCCGGAACGGGCTGGCGATCATCATGTGACTGGCCGTCTGGAGCTGCGGCTCGGGCGGCAGCGGGAGCTGCCTGGTGCCGATGTCGAGCTTGCGCAGGGCGCTGGCCAGGGCCAGCGGGTCCCCCGTCATGCGGGCGCCGTCGGCGTCGGCCTGGTACTCCCGGGAGCGGCTGACGGCCAGCTGGATCAGCCCGGCCGCGAGCGGGCCGAGGATCATGATGGCCAGCATCCCGAACAGGCCGGGGCCGTCGTCGTCGTCGCTGCGGCCGAACGGCACCAGCCAGGCGAAGTTGACCAGGAACATCACCACCGAGGCGAGCGCCCCGGCCACCGACGAGATCAGGATGTCCCGGTTGTAGACGTGGCTCAGCTCGTGCCCGAGCACCCCGCGCAGCTCGCGTTCGTCCAGCAGTTGCAGGATGCCGTCGGTACAGCAGACGGCGGCGTTGCGGGGGTTGCGGCCGGTGGCGAAGGCGTTCGGTGCCGGGGTGGGCGAGATGTACAGGCGGGGCATCGGCTGGCGGGCGGAGGTGGAGAGCTCGCGGACGACGCGGTACAGCGCGGGCGCCTCGATCTCGCTCACCGGGCGGGCCCGCATGGCGCGCAGCGCGAGCTTGTCGCTGTTCCAGTAGGCGTACGCGTTGGTGCCGAGGGCGACCACCAGGGCCAGGACGAAGCCCGTACGGCCGAAGAAGCTGCCGATCAGCAGGATCAGTGCCGAGAGGCCGCCGAGCAGGACGGCGGTCCTCAGTCCGTTGTGCCGGCTGTGCACGGCAGGCCCTCCAGGTGGTGCGGTGGGAAGCCTTGTCTGTCTCGGCCCTGTGCCCGCTCAACGGACGGATGCGGGGACCTTGTTCCCCCGCCCCCGTGCGGCCGCCCCGCGGGGCCGGTGCACAGGGCCCCGTGACCGGCTCAGAAGAGGCTGCCGCCGACGACCTGGAGCACCAGCTGGGGGGCGACGGAGAGCACCACCGCGACCGAGGCGGTCAGGGCCAGGGTGGCGGCGAGCGGGGCGGGCAGACGGCGGGCGGGCGCCTGCTGCCCGGTGGTGTCCTCGGCCGGGCCGAACAGCTTCGCCGTCCAGACCAGGTAGTAGTAGAGCGCGACGACCACGTTGGCGGCCATCACGACGGCCAGCCAGCCGAGACCGGCGTCGACGGCCGCCCGGAACACCACGACCTTGCCGAACAGGCCGATCACGCCCGGCGGCAGCCCGGCCAGGCAGAGCAGGAAGAAGGCGAGCGCGAGCGCCGTCCAGCGGTGGCGGGCGAACAGGCCGCGGTAGTCGTCCAGACGGGTGCCGGCCGTCCGGCCGACGACGGAGACCACGGCGAACGCGCCGAGGTTCACCGCCCCGTAGATCAGGCCGTACGCGGCGGTGGCCCCGATCGGGTCGCCGCTGCCGGCGTAGCCGGCCGCCGCGATCGGGACGAGCAGGTAGCCCGCCTGGCCGATCGAGGACCAGGCCAGCAGGCGGACGGCGCTGTGCGCGGTGTCGGAGCGCTGGCGCAGCGCGGCCACGTTGCCGGCGGTCATGGTGGCGGCGGCCAGTACGGCCAGCACCAGGCCCCAGGTGTGACCGTAGGGACGGAAGCCGATGCTGGTCACCAGGGCCAGGCCGGACAGGCCCGCGGCCTTTCCGACCACCGAGAGGTAGCCGGCCACCGGCAGCGGGGCGCCCAGGTAGGTGTCGGGCACCCAGAAGTGGAACGGGACGGCGGCGACCTTGAACGCGAAGCCGACCAGGACGAGCGCGGCGCCGGCCTCGGCGAGCGGCTTCAGCTGGCCGGGCGCGTGGGTCAGGCCGTCGGCGATGACGCCCAGGTGCAGGCTGCCGGTGGCGGCGTAGACGAAGCTCACGCCGAGCAGCATCACGGCGGTCGCGGTGACCGAGGAGAGGAAGAACTTCAGGGCGGCCTCGGCGCCCCGGCCGTCGCGGCGCAGCGCGACCAGCGCGAAGGCGGGCAGCGAGGCGACCTCCAGCGCGATCACCAGCGTCGCCAGGTCGCGGGCGGCGGGCAGCAGGGCGGCACCGCTGGCACTGCTGAGCAGCAGGAACCAGTACTCGCCGCGGGGCAGCCTCTCGTCGTCCACGGTCTGCACCGAGAGCAGGGCGGCGATCAGCGCGCCGCCGAGCGCGAGCAGCTGGAAGACCAGGGCGAAGTGGTCGGCGACGTAGCTGCAGCCCGCGTTGTCGGTGGCTCCTGTTACGTTCTGCACGCAGAAGGTGACCCGGGGTGACCCGCCGGTGAGCGGGAGGAGGGCGATGAGCGCGAGGGCGAGTCCGGCGACGGAGAACCAGCCGAGCAGCTTCTTGCGGCGCTCGGGCAGGAAGAGGTCGGCGAGCAGCACGGCGAGGCCGGCCAGGCCGGCGATCAGCGGCGGCGCGATGGCCACCCAGTCGACGGACTGGATGAGGCCGCCCGGGTTGGCTACGGCGAGGGAGGTCACAGTGGGCTGCCCCGTGAGGTGAGAGCTGAGCTGGGCGCTGAGCGGCAGGCTGAGCTGGGTGCCGGGCATGGGTCAGCCACCCCCGAGGAGGTGCTTGACGGCGGGGTCGGAGAGACCGAGCAGCAGGGCCGGCCAGAGGCCGGCGAGCAGGGTGAGCGCGGCGAGCGGCGTCCAGCTGACGGCCTCGTACGGGCGGAGGTCCGGCACGCCCGCGACGGCCGCAGGCTGCTTCGGGTCTCCCATGCAGACCCGCCTGACCACGATCAGCAGGTACGCGGCGGTGAGGAGGGTACCGAGGCCGGCCAGCACCATGTACGTGACGAAGGCGGGCCGGGAGAGCCCGGCGGCCGGGTCGAAGGCGCCGAACATGGCGAGCAGCTCGCCCCAGAAGCCGGCCAGGCCGGGCAGGCCGAGGCTGGCGACGGCGGCGAAGGCGAGCAGCGCGCCGAGGCGCGGTGCCCGCCCGTAGAGGGCCGCCCCGGTGGCGCCGGAGAGGGTGTCGAGGTCTGCGGTGCCGTACCGGTCCTTGAGGGCGCCGACGACGAAGAACAGCAGGCCGGTGATCAGGCCGTGGCCGATGTTGGCGAACAGCGCGCCGTTGACGCCCACCGGGGTGAGGGAGGCGATGCCCAGCAGGACGAAGCCCATGTGGCCGACCGAGGAGTACGCGATCAGGCGCTTGAGGTCGCCCTTGGCACCGGGCCGGGCCAGTGCCAGGCAGGCCAGCGAGCCGTAGACGATGCCGACGGCGGCGAACGCCCCGAGGTAGGGGGCGAGTGTCGCGGCGCCCTCGGGCACGACCGGGAGGAGGACGCGGACCAGGCCGTAGGTGCCCATCTTCAACAGCACGCCGGCGAGCAGCACCGAGCCGACGGTGGGGGCCGCCGTGTGCGCGTCCGGGAGCCAGCTGTGCAGCGGCCAGGCGGGCGCCTTGACGGCCAGCCCGACCATGATCGCGAGGCCGGCGGTGACCTGGGTGGTGTGGCTGAGGCCGCTGCCGTGCGCGGCGGCCAGGGCCTGCATGTCGAAGGTGCCGGCCTCGGTGCCGACCAGCAGGAAGCCGAGCAGCATCACGGCCGAGCCGAGCAGGGTGTACAGGATGAACCGGTTCGCGGCCGGCACCTTCCGTCCGCTGCCCCAGCGGGCGATCAGGAAGTACATCGGGATCAGCACGATCTCGAAGGCCAGGAAGAAGAGGATCAGGTCGAGCACCGCGAAGGTGGCCAGCATGCCGACCTCCAGCAGCAGGAACAGGCCGACGAAGGCCCGCACCGACGGCACGCCCGGCCCGCTGGGCAGCCGCTTGGCCGAGTACACCGCGCAGAGCAGGGTCAGCAGCGAGGTCAGCACGATCAGCGGCAGCGAGATGCCGTCCACGCCGAGGTGCAGGCGCACGCCGATCGCCGGGATCCAGGACACGTCGGTGGTGGCCTGCATCCGGCCGGGCTCGTCGTGGTCGAAGCCGGCCGCGAGCGCGACGGTGAGCAGGAACACGACGCCGGTGACGGCGGTGTTGAAGCGCAGCGCACGCCGGTCGGCGGCCTCGGGGTCGGCCCCGAACACCGGCGCCAGCGTGACGGCGGCGCCGAGCAGCGGCAGCAGCAGGAGGGCGATGAGGACCGCGTTCATCGGGGGCTCCAAACGGGTGCTGCGGCGGGCGGGGAGGGCGGGGTGGTCCGGTGCTGGGTCATCCGGCTACACCGCCACCAGGACGGCGAGCAGGACGACGCCGGCCAGCAGGGCGCTGAGGTAGGTCTGCGCGTTGCCGTTCTGCGCGAGCCGGACGGCCCGGCCGAGCAGGTTGGCGCCGAGGCCTGTGCCGCGCACGTACGTCTCGACGACCTCGCGGTCGAGGAAGCGGACGAGCTTCGCGGCGCCGCCCACCGGGCGGACGAACAGCGTGCTGTAGAGGCGGTCCACGCCGAATCCGTGCCGGGCCGGGGTGAACAGCGGGCCGAGCAGGGTGCGGCCCGGGTCGGCCGGGAAGTGCTCGGCGAGCGGCGCGCCGCCCTGCTCGGGCACCCGGGCGGCGGCGGCCGGCTGCGGGCGGGCCGCCGCGAGCCGGGCGTTGGCGGAGCGCCAGGCGGCGTACGCGATCAGGACGCCGGCCAGCGCCAGGCCGGTGCCGATGACGGCGGTCGCCGGGCTCGGCCGCAGCGAGCCGCCGTCGAGCAGGGCGGGCAGCCAGTCGGTGCGCAGACTGGTCACGCCGAAGGCCATGGTGGGCAGCGCGAGCACCCAGAGCGGCCAGCGCATCGCGGACGGCTCGGCGGTGGCCGGGTCGGCCTCGTCGACCTCGGGCGAGTACGGGGCGCCGGCCTCCGCACCGGTCGCCGGCACGGCGGCGCGCGCGGGAGCGGGGGCGGCGGCCGGGCTGTGGAAGGCGACCAGCCAGAGCCGGGTCGCGTACGCGGCGGTGAGCAGCGCGGTGAGGCAGGCGGAGACCAGCACGATCCAGCCGGCGGCGGCCGGGACGGCCGAGGCCGGGCCGAGGCCGTTGGTGATCGCCTCGCCGGTGGCGGCGTGCTCGGCGGCGGTGAGCACCGCCTCCTTGCTGAAGAAGCCGGAGAACGGCGGCAGCCCGATCAGGGCGACCAGCGCGATGCCCGTCGTCCAGTAGGCGTCCGGGACACGCTTGCGCAGCCCCGGCATCCGGGACATCGCGGAGATCGAGTTGGTGTGCGCCGCGTGGATGACCACACCGGCGGCGAGGAACAGCAGCGCCTTGAAGGCGCCGTGGCTGACCAGGTGGAAGACCGAGGCCTCCCGGTCACCGCTGGCCAGCGCACCGGCCATGTAGCCGAGCTGGCCGACGGTGGAGTAGGCGAGGACGCGTTTGAGGTCGTCCTGTGCCAGTGCGCAGAGCGCGGAGCCGATCATGGTGACGGCGGCCATCACCGCGAGCACCACCAGCGCCGCCCCGGAGAGCAGGAACACCGGCAGCAGCCTGGCGACCAGGTAGATGCCCGCCGCGACCATGGTGGCGGCGTGGATCAGTGCGGAGACCGGGGTCGGGCCGGCCATCGCGTCCGGCAGCCAGGTGTGCAGCGGGAACTGGGCGCTCTTGCCGGCCACGCCGGCCAGCAGCAGCAGGGCGGTCAGGGTGGGGTGGCCGAGCTTCCCGTCGGCGGCGGCGGCCAGCACGTCGGTGATCCGGAAGCTCCCGGCGTCCGCGGCGAGCAGGAAGATGCCGAACACGAAGGGGACGTCGCCGAGCTTGGTGACCAGGAAGGCCTTCAGCGAGGCCGAGCGGGCGTCGGCGGTCTCCCAGTGGTGGCCGATCAGGAAGTACGAGCAGATGCCCATGACCTCCCAGCCGACCAGCAGCACGATCAGGTCGCCGGAGTAGACGACCAGGAACATCGCGGCGGTGAACAGCGAGACCAGCGCGGCGTACGAGGGGTAGCGCGGGTCGTCCTTCAGGTACGCGGTCGAGTACACCTGCACGCAGGTGGCGACGAGGCCGACCAGGACGGAGATCAGCGAGCTGTAGCCGTCCAGGTGGATGGCGAGCGAGATCTCGGGGCCGCCGGTCGGGGTGAGCCGGGTGGCGGCGTCCAGCGCCTGGCCGGTGCCGAGCTGGAGGGCGACGACCAACGCGAGCACGGCGGACACGGCGACCGGCAGGATCGCCAGCGGCCGGGCCAGGCCGGGGGCCCTGCGGCCGGTGGCGAAGGTCGCGGCGGCGCCGAGCGCGGGCAGCGCGGGGACGAGCGCCGGGAGGGCGAGGTTCATGCGACGGCCTGGCCCTTCGGCGACCCGGCGCCGGCGGGCGCCTGGTCGGCGGCCTCCGCCGGGTCGCCGAGCGCGGTGATGCGGTCGATGTCGGCGGTGCCGCGGGTGCGGAAGACCAGCAGGACGATGGCGAGTCCGAGGCCGATCTCGGCGGCCGCCACCGTGATGGTGAACAGCGTGAGCGCCTGGCCGGCGTGCAGCGAGTCGCGCAGCCAGGCGTCGAAGGCGACCAGGTTGAGGTTGACGGCGTTGAGCATCAGCTCCACCGACATCAGCACCAGGACGACGTTGCGCCGGGCGAGCACGCCGTACACGCCGACGCTGAAGAGCAGCGCGGCGAGGACGGCTGGGTAGGCGAGGTGCATCGGCGGTCAGCGCTCCTGCGGAGAGGTCGTCGAGGCGTCGGACGCGGGCCGCTCCGGGGCGGGGCGGCCCGGGCTGCCGACCGGCTTGCCGGCGCGCAGCTTGCCGGCCCGGGGCGCCGGGACGCGGCCCTTGCCGTTCCGGGAGAGCACGATGGCGCCGACCAGCGCGGCCAGCAGCAGCACGGACAGCGCCTCGAAGGGGAGCACCCAGTGCCGGAACAGGCTGGTGCCCGTCGCCTGGGCGGATCCGCCGCCGGCGCCGAGGTCGATCCAGGCACTGCGGAAGGCGTCGGCGACGAGCGTCACCAGGGTGCCGGCGGTGGCCAGCCCCACCGCGAGGGCGACCCAGCGGTTGCCCGAGTCGGCGTCGGGCGAACGCCCGATCGGGGCCTTGGTGAGCATCAGCCCGAACAGCACCAGCACCACGACCGAGCCGAGGTAGATCAGCACCTGTACCCAGGCGATGAACTCGGCGGTGAGGAGCAGGAACTCCACGGCCAGCCCGCCGAGCGCGACGACCAGCCAGAGCGCCGCGTGCACCAGCTGCCTGGTGGTCACGGCGATCACGGCGGAGCCGAGCACGGCGATGCCGACGAGCAGGAAGACGATCTCCACGCCGGTCGGCGAGAGGAACGAGCGGGTGGCCGGCTCCAGTGAACCGGCGGCGGCCAGCAGGGTGCTCACTCGGACCCACCCTCCTGGTCGGCAGCCGCAGCGGCGTCCGCGGCGGCAACAGCGGCGGCCTGCTTCTCGGCCGCCTTGCGCGCGGTGGCGATTTCCTTGGGCTCCTCGGCCGCCGGGTCGAGCGCGGGCGGCGCGGGGACGGTCCACATCCACTCGCGGAGCCTGTCCCGCTCGTGGGTGAGCTCCAGGATGTCGGTCTCCGCGTACTCGAACTCCGGCGACCAGAACAGCGCGTCGAACGGGCACACCTCGATGCAGATCCCGCAGTACATGCAGAGCGAGAAGTCGATCGCGAAGCGGTCCAGCACGTTGCGGGTACGGGCGCGGGCGTTCGGGTCGGCGGCGGGCAGCGTCTCCTTGTGGGAGTCGATGTAGATGCACCAGTCCGGGCACTCGCGGGCGCAGAGCATGCAGACCGTGCAGTTCTCCTCCAGCAGCGCGATCACCCCGCGGGTGCGCGGGGCGAGTTCGGGCTGCACGTCGGGGTACTGCGCGGTGACGGTCTTCCTCGTCATCGTCCGCAGGGTGACGGCCAGGCCCTTGGCCAGGCCGGATCCGGGGAAGCTCATCAGGAGATCGCCACCTTGATGACGCCGGTGAGGGCGAGCTGGACGAGGGCGAGCGGGATCAGGACCGTCCACGCGAAGCGCATCAGCTGGTCCTCGCGCAGCCGCGGGTAGGTGACCCGCAGCCAGATCACCACGAATGCCAGCGCGAAGGTCTTGAGGATGGTCCAGAGCCAGCCGAGGTCGTCCGGCAGCGGGCCGTGCCAGCCGCCCAGGAACAGCACCGCGGTGAGCGCGGAGACCACCAGGATGCCCGCGTACTCGGAGAGCAGGAAGAAGGCGAACCGCAGCCCGGTGTACTCGGTGTACGCGCCGAAGATGATCTCGGAGTCGGCCACCGGCATGTCGAACGGCGGGCGCTGCAGCTCGGCCAGGCCGGCCGTGAAGAAGACGAACGCGCCGATCGCCTGCCACGGGATCCAGTACCACTCGAAGGCGTCCACGATGCCCGGCAGCGACAGGGTGCCGGCCGCCATCGCCACGGAGGCGGCGGCGAGCACCATCGGCAGCTCGTAGGACATCAGCTGGGCGGCCGTGCGCAGACCGCCCAGCAGCGAGAACTTGTTCGCCGAGGCCCAGCCGGCCATCAGCTTGCCGATCACGCCGATGCCCATCACGGCCAGCACGAAGAACAGCCCGGCGTCGACGGCCTGGCCGACGAAGCCGTCCGGGCCGACCGGCACGGCGAGCAGCACGATCAGGTACGGCAGCAGCGAGACGGCCGGGGCCAGCTGGAAGACCCGCCGGTCGGCGCCGGCCGGGACGATGTCCTCCTTCTGCACGAACTTCACACCGTCGGCCACCAGCTGCGCCCAGCCATGGAAGCCGCCCGCGTACATCGGGCCGAGCCGGCCCTGCATGTGGGCCATCACCTTGTGCTCGGTCTGACCGATGATCAGCGGGAAGGTGAGGAAGACGACGAGCGCCGCAACGCAGCGCAGCAGCGTGTCGAGCAGGTTCACGCGCTGTCCCCTTCCTGTTCCTGACCCTGTTCCCGGGCGGGCTTCTCGGCTTCGGGCTTCTCGGGCTCGGGCTTCTCGGGCTCGGGCTTCTCGGGCTTCTCGGGCTTCTCGGTGGCCGGCGGGGTGGCCGGCTCGGGCTCGGCGGGCCCGTGCGCCGGTACGGGTGCGTGCCAGGGCGCGTCCGAGGAGCGGGTCCGGGCCGGTGGCGGGGTGGCCGGAGCCGCCGGGGCCTCGGCCGCCTGGCTGGTGGACCCCTCGGTGATGGAGCGGGTGCGCCGGGGCCGGTCCGCCCGGATCGCCGGAGCGCCCTCGGCGGCGGCCTCACCGGTCGCCGCGGCCGCGGCTGCGGCACGCGGCGGGCGGCCGGCCGCGCCGGCTGCCCGGGCGCCGCGCGCGGGGCGTTCGGCGACCGGCGGCAGGGTGCCCTTGAGCGGCCCCCACTCGTTCGGGTCGGGCACCCCGGCGGGCTGCATCTTGCGCCGGGCCGGGCCGTCGCCCTCGGACTCGCCGGGCTCCTTGGCGCCGGGCCAGGCCTTGGCGACCCGGGCCGCGAGCACGAACTCCTTGCGCAGCGGGTGGCCCTCGAAGCCCTCCGGCAGCAGCAGCGGGACGAGGTGCGGGTGCGCGGTGAAGTCGATGCCGAACATCTCGTTCGTCTCGCGCTCGTGCCAGCCGGCGCCCGCGTACACGGCGAGCGCGGTCGGCAGGGCGGCCCGGTCGCGCGGGATCCGGGTGCGGACCAGCAGGTGGCGCACGCCGGAGGCGTCCACGGCCGCCAGGTGCACGGCGACGGAGAAGCCCTCGGCCAGTTCGTCGACGGCGCTCAGCCAGTCGAAGTAGCTCAGGCCCAGGGTGTCCCGGGCGGCGGTGAGCGCCTCGATCCAGTGCTCGGCGGGCACGTCGACGGTGATCAGCTCGTACGCCTCGGCGGCGGTGGCCCACTCGCCGATCGCGGCCGCGAGCTCCTCGGGGGTGCGGTCGAAGCTCACTGCGGCCCGCCCTCCGGCCCGGCGACCAGCGGCCGGCGCAGCGCGGACGCCGGGGCGGCGTAGCGCTCGGGCAGCGACTCGGCCGCGATCTTCTCCTGGAGCTTGAGGATGCCCTGGAGGAGCGCCTCGGGGCGCGGCGGGCAGCCCGGCACGTAGACGTCGACCGGGATGATCTGGTCGACGCCCTTGGTGACGGAGTAGGAGTCCCAGTAGGGGCCGCCGGAGTTGGCGCAGGCGCCGAAGGAGATGACGTACTTGGGCTCGGGCATCTGCTCGTAGAGGCGCTTCACGGCGGGGGCCATCTTGTCCGTCACGGTGCCCGAGACGATCATCAGGTCGGCCTGGCGCGGGCCCGGCGCGAACGGGATGACGCCCATCCGGATGAAGTCGTGCTTGGCCATGGAGGCGGCGATGAACTCGATCGCGCAGCAGGCCAGGCCGAAGTTGAAGCACCAGAGGCTGTAGCGGCGCCCCCAGTTGAGCACCACCTTCACCGGGTCCGGGGCCAGCCGGGCCAGCGCGCCCAGGCGCGGCGGCTCCACCTGGCCGCCGGGGCGGCCCGGGTCCGGGATGCCGAGCGGGACGGCGCCCGAGCCGCCGGCCGGGTGGCCGTGCTCGTGCGAGTGGCCAGGGGTCACGTCCATTCGAGAACGCCCTTCTTCCAGGCGTAGAGCAGCCCGACCGCGAGGAAGCCGATGAAGACGAACATCTCCACCAGCGTGCCCGCGCCGTACCCGGCGGCGGAGAAGACCGTCGCCCAGGGGAACAGGTAGATGGCGTCCACCGCGAAGATCACGTACAGGAACGCGTACACGTAGTACCGGATCTGGGTGTGCGCCCAGTCCTCGCCGACGGGGTCGACACCGCACTCGTAGGCGAGGAGCTTCTCCGGTGAGTACACCACCGGCCGCATGAGCCGGTTGGCGCTGAACGCCACGGCGACGAACAGCACGCCGACGACGGCGAGCAGGCCCACCGCCGCGTACGCGTCGAAGTAGCCGCTGCCCACCGCAGGGTCGGCCGCGACGGCAGCTGCCGGCTGCCCCTTCATGCGTTCGCCTCCACATCGGCCGTGCTCCCGGCCCTCCGGGACGCCCCCGGGAGACCGTGTTTCCGCGTTTCTTTACACGTTCATAACCATCGTCAAGGCGTGAGTCTAAGTGCACCGCCCCCGGCCCCCGTACCCCGCCCGCTCCGCAAGACGCCCGGGGTGGGGATAACCCCCGGACGGGAACACGGATCACCCCCATGGCCCTGTCCCCGGCCCACCCGGGAAGCTTGGGGCACGAGCTTGACCGAGAGGGACGGTAGATCCAGATGAAGCCTCTGCTCCACCGCACGGCGGACGCGATCCGGCTGCGGAACGCCCAGGGCGACCGCGTTCCCGCGTACGGCGGGCTGATGTGGCGGCAGGTGCTGCACCTGCTGCTCAACCTGCCGCTGGGCATCGCCGGCTTCGTCTTCACCGTGACGGTGCTGGTGCTGGGGCTGGCCCTGTCGGTCACCGTGGTCGGGCTGCCGCTGCTCGCCCTCGGGCTGGCGGGCTGCCGCCGGCTGGGGGCGCTGGCCCGCTCCCGGGCCCGGTCGGGCGGCGCCGAGGTGGGCGAGCCGGAGCCGGTGCAGGTGCGCCGCCCGGGCGTCACCGGCTGGGCGACCGCCTCGCTCACCGACGGCCTGAGCTGGCGCTCGGCGCTGTACCACGTGCTGCTGCTGCCCTGGGGCATCCTGAGCTTCACCCTGACGGTGGTCTTCGTGGTCGTCGGCTGGCCGGTGCTGCCGTGGGTGGTCGGGTTCCAGGTCGCCGTCGACCGGATCCTGACGGAGAGCCTGCTCGCCCCGACCGCGCTCTCCGAGCGGGTCCGCGAGCTGGAGGACGACCGGGGTGTGGTGGTCGACACCGCGGCCGCCGACCTGCGCCGGATCGAGCGCGACCTGCACGACGGCGCCCAGGCCCGGCTGGTGGCCCTGGCGATGGACCTCGGCATGGCCAAGGACAAGCTCACCGACGAGCCGACGCCCGAGCGGGTGGAGGCCGCCGCGAAGATGGTCGGCGCGGCGCACGGCGAGGTGAAGCTGGCCCTCCAGGAGCTGCGCGACCTGGCCCGGGGCATCCACCCGGCCGTGCTGACCGACCGCGGCCTGGACGCCGCGCTCTCCTCGGTCGCCGCCCGCTGCACCGTCCCCGGCGGGGTCAAGGTGCACGTGGACCTGCGGGACGGCGGCGGCGGACCCGCCGAGCGCCCCGACTCCGCGGTCGAGGGGATCGCCTACTTCACCGTCAGCGAACTGCTCACCAACGTCTCGAAGCACTCCGGCGCGCGCACCGCCACGGTGGACCTCTGGCGGGCCGGGGACCGGCTGATGCTGCTCGTCCAGGACGACGGCAAGGGCGGCGCGACGCCCTACCCGGGCAGCGGGCTCGCGGGGCTGTCCGACCGGGTCCGCGCGGTGGACGGGGTGTTCCTGGTGGAGAGCCCGCAGGACGGTCCGACCACGGTGACCATCGAGCTGCCCTGGCGGACCCGGGCGGCCCGGCGGCCCTGAGGCCGCCGCCCGGCCACGAAGGCGGACGGCCGGGCAGGCGAACGGCCGGTACCCCGTCCAGGCAGTGGCGGGGTACCGGCCGCGCCCTTGGGCCCGTACCGGCGTACGGGCCCGGGGAGCGGCCCCGGCCGGCGCCCGCAGACCCTTGCGCGGTGTGCGGGCGGCCGGCCGGGGCCGGGCTGGTGACTGCCTCGGCCGTGGCAGTCCGTGGCTAGGCCGTGGCTAGGCCGTGGCCAGGGTGCCGAGCGTGACGTCGGCCGTCTTGCTCTGCCCCTCCCTGGTGTACGCGACGGTGACCTTGGTGTCCGGAGCGAGCGAGGCGAGCGCCGTGGTCAGCGAGTTGAGCGTGGTGATCTCGACGTCGCCGAGCTTGGTGATGACGTCGCCGGCCTGCAGCCCGGCCGAGGCGGCGGGCCCGCCGGGGGCGGTCGTGATGATCACCGCGCCGACCGGCTGGTAGCCGGCGTCGAAGGCCGTCCGGGCGGTGATGCCGAGGGCGGCGCGGCCCGAGTTGGTGACCTTGCCGTCCTTGATCAGCTGGTCCGCGATGCTGGTGATGGTCGCCGCCGGGATGGCGAAGCCGATGCCGGGGGCGACGCTGCCGTTGGTGTCGGGGTCGGTGGCGGCGAGGGTGTTGATGCCGATCACCTGGCTGGCCAGGTTGACCAGGGCGCCGCCGCTGTTGCCCGGGTTGATCGCCGCCGAGGTCTGCACCATGTTGCCGATGGTGGCGCCCGGCGAGCCGGCCGTGCTGGGCTCCGAGACGGTACGGCCGGTGGCCGAGACGATGCCCTGGGTGACGCTGCTGGAGAAGCCCAGCGGGCTGCCCATCGCGAGCGTGATCTGCCCGACCTCGACCTTCTTGCTGTCCCCGAAGGCGGCCGGCTTGAGGCCGCTCGGAGGGCTGTTCAGCTTGATCACCGCGAGGTCGGACTCGGGGTAGCTGGCGACCAGCGTGGCGTCCAGCGTCTTGGTGCTGTTGGGCAGCGCGACCGTCATGGTCGTGGCGCTGCCGACCACGTGGGCGTTGGTGACGATGTTGCCCTTGGTGTCGTAGACGATGCCGGAGCCGAGGCCGTTGGCGGTGGTGATCTGCACCACCGAGGGCAGCACGTCGGAGATCACCCGCTGGTAGTCGTCCTGGAGCTGGTTGCTCCCGCCCGGCGCGGAGGCGGCGGCGGAGGAGGCGCTGGAGGAGGCGGCGGGCGAGGAACTGCTGGACGAGGAGCCGCTGCTGCACCCCGTCACGACCGTAGCGGCCAGTGCCACGACGGCGCCGGCGCTCAGCAGGCGGCGGTCGAAGGCCCTCGGACCGGTCGGGCGGGGGCCTGCCGGGATGGGGCGGGTGGGTTCCTTCTTGGGGTGCACCTGGGCTGCCTCCGGTTCCGTACGCGCCGATTTTTGTCAGCATTTCACCTTTTTGTCCGAATCTGCGAGGCGACTCGCCCCGCCCCGGCCCGCAATGTCGAGCGCCTAGGATGCCGCCATGACTTGGTTGATCACCGGCGGCGCCGGATACATCGGCGGGCACGTCGTACAGCAGCTCATCGAGGCCGGCGAGCGGGTCGCCGTCCTGGACGACTTCAGCACCGGGGACCGCACCCGGCTGCCCGAGGGCGTCGCGCTGGTCGAGGGCTCGACCCTGGACCGCGCCGTGCTGGACGCCGCCATCCGCGAGCACGACGTCACGGGCATCCTGCACTTCGCCGCGAAGAAGCAGGTCGGCGAGTCGGTGGAGAAGCCGTTCTTCTACTACCGGGAGAACGTCACCGGTCTGCAGACCGTGCTGGAGGCCGCCGCCGAGGGCGGAGTCAGGAACTTCCTGTTCTCCTCCTCCGCCGCCGTCTACGGCATGCCGGACGTCGACCTCGTCACCGAGGACACCCCGTGCGCGCCGATGAGCCCGTACGGCGAGACCAAGCTGGCCGGCGAGTGGCTGGTCTCCGCCGTCGGCAAGGCCTACGGCATGTCGACCGTGTCGCTGCGCTACTTCAACGTGGCGGGCGCCGCCACGCCCGAGCTGTCCGACGCGGGCGTCTACAACCTGGTCCCGATGGTCTTCGAGCGGCTCACCGCCGGCCAGGCTCCGCGGATCTTCGGCGCCGACTACCCCACCGCCGACGGCACCTGCGTGCGCGACTTCATCCACGTCTCGGACATCGCCTCGGCGCACGTCGCCGCGGCGCACCGGATGGCCGGCGGCGCGCCCGGCGACACCTCGCTGATCCTGAACATCGGCCGCGGCGAGGGCGTCTCGGTCAAGGAGATGCTCGACGTGATCGGCCGGGTGACGGGCTACGACGCCACCGGCGAGGTCACCCCGCGCCGCGCCGGGGACCCGGCCCGGGTGGTCGCCTCCGCCGAGCTGATCCACAAGGAGCTCGGCTGGAGCGCCCGCTTCGGCGTCGAGGAGATGGTGGCCTCCGCCTGGGACGGCTGGTGCAGCCGCCACCCGGAGGCGCGCAGGTAGCAGGCCCGGCGCCGGGCCGGGGGGAGCGGCTGCCCCTCCCCCCGGCCCGGCCCCGCTACGGCACCGCGGTGCCGTAGAAGGCGTCCAGCGCGTAGACGCAGCGGTCCTTGCTGCCGACGAAGACCCGGCCGCCGACCGCGACCGGCGATCCCGTCAGCTCGCCCTTGGTGCCGAGCTCCCAGCGCAGCTGACCGGTCGACAGGTCGAGCGTGTGCAGCGAGTGGTCCCGGCTGCCGAGGTGGACCAGGCCGTCCGCGACCGCCGGGGAGCCGACGATCTCGCCCCGGGCGGTGTAGCGCCAGCGCTCCTGCCCGGTCGCCGTGTCGAAGGCGTGCAGGCAGTCCCCGCTGCCGATCAGCGCGGTGCCGTCAGCGACGACCACCGGCTCGGCGCCCTGCCGGCTGCCGGTGCGCCCGCGCCAGCGGTCCCGCCCGGTGGTCATGTCCAGCGCGTACACGGTGCCGAGGTAGTCGGCGACGTACACCGCCGAGCCGTCCAGCGCGGGCGGCGTGAAGAGCACCACCGGGGCCTCGAAGCGCCAGCGCTCGGCGCCCGTCGCGGTGTCCAGGGCGTACACCCGGGTGCCGGCCGTCACGTACAGCACACCGGCCTGCTCGACCGGCCGGGACGGGACGTCGTCGCCGGTCTGGAACGACCAGCGCAGGCCCGCGCCCCGCGGGTCGACGCAGCGCAGCCGCCCGCCGCCGTAGTAGTACGCGGCGCCGCCCACCAGGGCGGGGCCGGACTGCGGGTTCTCGTAGTCCTGCTGGGCGTCGTCGGCCCGCCACAGCTCGGCGCCGTTCGCGGCCGAGCGCAGCTGGACGCCGCCGCCCCTGATGCCGCAGCAGAGCACGCCGTCGGCGGCGTCCAGCGAGAAGACCCAGCCGTCCAGCGAGTTGCGCCAGCGCTCGGTGCCGTCGGCCACGTCGACGGTGTAGAGGTGCGGACCGTCGGCGGCGTGCACCCGCCCGGACTCCACGGCCATCGCCCAGGCGACGTCCCGGGTCTTGTAGCGGCGCTCCCCGGAGCCGATGTCGAGGGCGTGCACCTCGAAGCTGGACACGAACAGGATGCCGTCGGCGACCACCGGGGTGCCCCAGACGTCGTTGGACATCCGGAACCGCCACGGGCGCCAGCGGGCGGCCCTGGCGGGCGGCGGGACGGCCGCCCGGCGCACCCAGTCCGTCTCGGCCGGGGCGGCGCCGGGCCCGCCCTGCTCGGCGCGCGGGCCAGGGCCTATCCGCACGGACGCGCCGGGGAGCCGGACCTCGGCGGCACTCTCGCTCACGCCGGGGGCCGGGGGCCGGCGCCGGTGGGAGGCGATCTTCTCGGTGGCCGCCTCCGCGTCCGGCCCGGGGACGGGCGGCGCGGCGTGCACGGGCCCGATCCGGCCGTGCTGGGCACCGTGCTGGGCGCCGCGCGGGTCGGCGGGGCCGGGCGGCGGGGGCACCGGTACGGGCTGCGGGGCCTGCGGGGCCTGCTGGGCGGGGATCGCGGCGGGCTGGGCGGCGGGGGCCCGCCGGGGGCTGCGCTTGCGCTCGATCAGGTCCAGCGCGTTGGCGGGCAGCCAGTCCCCCGCCTCGCCGGAGGCGTCGTCACGGGAGAACAGGTGCGGAGCCAGTTCGGCCTGGATCTGGGCGGGCGTCGGCCGGTGCTCGGGAGCGGGCCGCATGCAGGCCCGGACGAGGTCGACCAGCTCCACCGGCAGGCCGGAGAGGTCCGGCTGCTCACGCAGCAGCTGGAAGACCGTCTCGACCGGGTTGGCGCCCCGGTAGGGCGGGTGCCCCGTGGCGCAGAAGACCAGCAGCGAGCCGAGCGAGAAGATGTCGCTGGCCCCGGTGACGCTGCGGCTGTCGCGGGCCTGCTCGGGCGACATGTAGGCCGGGGTGCCGACCGCGACGTTGGTCATGGTGAGCCGGGTGTGCGAGACCCCGGCGGCGATCCCGAAGTCGATCACCCTGGGGCCGTCCTCCACCACCAGGACGTTGGACGGCTTGAGGTCGCGGTGCACCAGCCCGGCCGCGTGGATGGACTGCAGGGCCTCCGCGATGCCCGCGACCAGCCAGCGCACCGCGCCGACCGGCAGCGGCCCGCACTCGCCGACCAGGTCCTCCAGGGACGGCGCGGGCACGTACGCCGTGGCCAGCCAGGGCACCCGGGCGTCGGCGTCGGCGTCCACCACGGCGGCCGTGTAGAAACCGCCGACCGTCTTGGCGGCCGCGATCTCGCGCGCGAAGCGGACCCGGAACAGCTCGTCCTCGGCCAGTTCCCCCCGTACGGTCTTGATGGCCACCCGCCGGCCGGACGCGGAGCGCGCCAGGTAGACCAGGCCCATCCCGCCCGCGCCGAGCCGCCCCAGCACCTCGAAGGGCCCGATCCGCCTCGGATCGTGCGCCGTCAGCTGGTCCACTCCGCTGCCACCTCCCCGTCTCCCGGCACCCGCAGAGGGGTACCGGCCCTGATTCTCCAATGCCGCCCGGGTCAGATCCAACCTCCCCCGCCCGCCGTGCCCTCCCCGTGTCCTTCGGGCCGTCACCGCCCCAGAGGAAAAGATCTGGCCGGATTCTGACGCCTCTTCCGGCTTTCCGGAGGCGTTCGTCACCCCCGCCGAGGTTACGGAGCGCCACCCGACCGTCCCTCAGCGAACTCGTCGTCACGCTGCGAGGTCATCAGCTCACGGGGGGGCTTCAAAGAAGGCCGCCCGAGCCTGATGAATATCCGTCCGAACAGGTTTCGCGCTCGTATACCACCCCCCGTGCGGAGTAATAGTCGCATCACCGAATCGCGCCAAGATCGTGCCACGGTAAGCTGACGGCATGACAGGACAAGTTCGCACCGTCGACGGTCGCGTCGCCGGGCGACGCGGACAGGAGACGCGGCAGAAGCTGCTCGAATGCCTCCGCGAGATGCTCAGCACGTCGCCGTATCGGGACGTCAAGGTCATCGACGTCGCCCGTATGGCGGGTACCTCCCCCGCGACCTTCTACCAGTACTTCCCGGATGTCGAGGGCGCTGTCCTCGAGATCGCCGAGGAAATGGCCAAGGACAGCGAAGGGCTCAAAGAGCTCGTCGCCGGAAAGTCCTGGGCAGGGAAATCCGGTGTCACCGCTTCGGAAGAACTGGTGGACGGATTCCTCGCCTTCTGGCGCAAGAACGACGCCATTCTCCGAGTGGTCACCCTCGGTGCCGCAGAAGGGGACAAGCGGTTCTTCAAGATCCGCATGACCGTCCTCAACTCGGTCGCCAAGCCGCTCACGGATGCCGTCAGAGACCTCCAGGGCAAGGGCCAGGCCGACAAGTCGCTCGATCCGGCGGCCGTCTCCGGCGCCCTGATCTCGCTGCTCGCCTCGGCCGCGGAGCACGGGAAGGCCTTCACGGCCTGGGGCGTCAAGGTCAAGGACCTGAAGCCCAACCTCGCCCCCCTGGTGTACCTGGGCGTCACCGGCAAGAAGCCGCCCAAGTAGCCACCAGCCCCTCTATCCAGCCATCCGCTCCGCGTACGGCCCCGGCCTCCTGTCCGGGGACAGACGGACGGCGGCCGTGTCCTCGGGGGAGGTTCGCCGACGTACCGCAGTACGCCAGACATGCCGGTGGGCGGGTACCCGCAAGGGTCCCGCCCACCGGCATGTCCGCAGCGCGCCGCGGGGTGCTACGGGCAGCGCACGACCTGGCCCGCGTACGCCAGGCCGCCGCCGAAGCCGAACAGCAGCACCGGGTCGCCGGAGGACAGCTCGCCGCGCTCCACCATCTTGGAGAACGCCAGCGGGATCGAGGCGGCCGAGGTGTTGCCGGAGTCGACCACGTCGCGGGCGACCACCGCGTCGGGCGCGCCGAGCTTGTTGGCGATCGCGTCGATGATCCGCAGGTTCGCCTGGTGCGGCACGAAGCCCTTCAGCTCGGACGGGTCGATGCCCGCCTTCTCACAGGCCTGCCGGGCCAGCGGGGCGATCTTCGTGGTGGCCCAGCGGAACACCGACTGGCCCTGCTGGCTGATCACCGGGTCCCAGCCCGTGATGACCACCGCGTCGTTCTTCTCCGGCTCCGAGCCCCAGACCACCGGGCCGATGCCGGGCTCGGCGCCGTCCTCCTGGGCCTCCACCACGGCCGCGCCCGCGCCGTCGCCGAAGATCACGCAGGTGGTGCGGTCGGTCCAGTCGATGGTGTCGGACATCCGCTCGGCCCCGACCACCAGTGCCAGCCGCGCGGCGCCGGCCCGGATCGCGTGGTCGGCGGTGGCCAGCGCGTACGAGAACCCCGAGCAGACGGTGTTGATGTCGTACGCGGCCGGGGCGCGCACGCCCAGCCGGGCGGCGACGGCGGCGGCCGTGTTGGGGCTGCGCTCGATCGCGGTGCAGGTGGCGACGACGACCAGGTCGACGTCCTCGACCGAGCGGCCGCTGTTGGCGAGCGCCTTCTGCGCCGCCTCGGCGGCCATGTCGACCAGGGACTCGCCCTCGGCGATGTGCCGGGTGCGGATTCCCACGCGGCTGCGGATCCACTCGTCGTCGGTGTCCACCAGCGTCGCCAGTTCGGCGTTGGTGAGGACCTTGGGAGGCTGGTAGTGGCCCAGGGCAACAATGCGGGATCCGCTCATACAGCCACTCAACCGCGTTACCGACCGGTCATCCGGTCGCGACCGGCTACAGGATCCGACCCCGGAAGCTGTAGGGGCCGGACAACGACCCTTGGTACGACCGGTCCGGTAGGAGGGTCGGCGAGCACCGGTATCCGGTGGTTCAGGCCGCCAGGGTGGCCGCGTCGCCCATCACGATCACCGGATTGGCCGCCGGGTCGAGCAGCCGGATCAGCGCGGCCATCTTGTCCTCCGGCACGGACACGCAGCCGTGGGTGGGGCCGCCGTGGTCGACGTGGATCCAGATCCCGCCGCCCTTGGATCCGCCGTCGGGGCGCCGGCCGTCCAGCGGGGAGTTGCCCGGCACCCGGTTGTAGTTGATCGCGACGACGTAGTCGAAGGAGCCGGCCAGCGGCTCGCCGGCGAAGCCCTTGCCGCTGACGACGAAGTTCGGGTCCTTGTCGTACGGGAGCCTGCTGCCGGGGTCGGCGTCCCGGCCGCCCGCGTCGGTCAGCGTGAAGACGCCGATCGGGCTGCGCAGGTCGCCCTCGTTGTGGTCGGTCGTCCAGCCCTTGTAGGCGTTGTGTCCGGCCCAGGCCTCGCCGGCCAGCCAGCGGCCGTCGGGGGTGCGGCTCCAGACGGTGACGGTGGTCTCGTTGGCGTCCCGGCCCTTGCCGGAGGCCAGCACCACCTGGTTGGTGGTCGCGGGTATCCGGGCGAGGAAGGCGGCGCCGAGACCCGGTATCGCGGCGAGCGAGCCGTCGGCGCGGCTCTCGCTGCGGTCGGCCGCCGGGGTGCCGGTGTGGGCGGCGGCGGACGGTTCGGGTGAGGCCTCGGCCGGGGACGCGGAGGGCTGGTCCGGTACGGCCGCCGGCTCCGGGCCGCCGTCCGCGGCGCTGACGCTGCTGGGCGCCCCGCCGGCGCCGAGGGTGTACCAGCCGGCGGTGGCCGCGAGCAGCAGCGCCGTACCGGCCGTCAGGGCCCGCCCGTGGGTCTTCTTCTTCGGCTTGCGCCGGCTGCCGCGCTCGCGCTGCGCGGCGGGCGCGCTCTCGGCCGCGCGCACCGGGGCGGGCTCGGGCTCGGGAACGTACACCGGCTCGTACCCGGGCTCGGGCTCGTACTCGGGGACGTACCGGGCCTCGGACGCCGGCTCGGGCTCGGGCTCGTACACCTCGTACGGCTGCTGGTACGCCTGCCCGTACTGCTGCTGGTACGGGTCGTAGGGCTGCTCGTACGGCTGGTACTGCTGATACTGCTGATACTGCTGGTCCTGGTACGGCTGCCCGGAGGACTCGTACGGCGGCTGGGCCTCGTACAGCGGCTGGTACGCCTGCTCGTACGAAGCGTGCTGCTCCTGCGCCCACGGCCCCGGCCCGGCCGCCTGAACGCCTTCCAGGGGCTGCGCGGGGGCACGGTGGGATCCGGACATGGGGGCGATCCTGCCAAATGAGGGGCCGGTTGGGAAACCCGTCGCGCGAGATGATGCCCGGACAGACCTCGGCCCCCGGGCCGTCGAAGGCGCCGGGGGCCGGTGTCCGTGCTGGTCAGAGACGCATCGCCTGCGGGGTCTCGCGGCGCTGGAGGTCCGGGCCCTCGTACTCGCGGATGATCTCGTAGCGCGTGTTGCGCTCCACCGGGCGGAAGCCGGCGTCGCGGATCAGCGTGAGCAGGTCGTCGCGGCCGAGCTTGTTCGGGGTGCCGAAGTTGTCCGCGTCGTGGGTGATCTTGTACTCGACGACCGAGCCGTCCATGTCGTCGGCGCCGTGGCTGAGCGCCAGCTGCGCGGTGGTGACGCCGTGCATCACCCAGAAGACCTTCACGTGCGGGACGTTGTCGAACAGCAGCCGGGAGACCGCGAAGGTCTTCAGTGCCTCGGCGCCGGTCGCCATCTCCGTACGGGCCATCAGCTTGTTGCGCACGACGCCGTCCTTGGAGTCGTGGAAGTCGTGCTGGTAGCGCAGCGGGATGAAGACCTGGAAGCCGCCGGTCTCGTCCTGGAGCTCGCGCAGGCGCAGCACGTGGTCGACCCGGTGGCGGGGCTCCTCGATGTGGCCGTAGAGCATCGTCGCCGGGGTCTTGAGGCCCTTGGCGTGGGCGAGGCGGTGGATCCGCGACCAGTCCTCCCAGTGGGTGTCGTGGTCGACGATGTGCTGGCGGACCTCCCAGTCGAAGATCTCGGCGCCGCCGCCGGTCAGCGACTCCAGGCCGGCGTCGATCAGCTCGTCCAGGATCTCGTCGGCGGGCAGGCCGCTGATCCGCTCGAACCAGTGGATCTCGGTGGCCGTGAACGCCTTCAGCGAGACGTTCGGCAGGGCCGCCTTCAGCTCGCGCAGGCTGCGCGGGTAGTAGCGCCACGGCAGCGTCGGGTGCAGGCCGTTGACGATGTGCAGCTCGGTGAGGGAGTCCACCTCCATCGCCTTGGCCAGGCGCACGGCCTCCTCGATGCGCATCGTGTACGCGTCCTTCTCGCCCGGCTTGCGCTGGAACGAGCAGTACGCGCAGGACGCGGAACAGACGTTGGTCATGTTCAGGTGGCGGTTGACGTTGAAGTGGACGACGTCGCCGTTCTTCTGCGTCCGGACGTGGTGGGCGAGCCCGCCCAGCCAGGCCAGGTCGTCGCTCTCGTAGAGCGCGACCCCGTCCTCGCGGGTCAGCCGCTCTCCCGCGTAGACCTTCGCCTCCAGCTCGCGCTTCAGCCCTGCGTCCATGCGGTGACCCGCCTCCCTGCACATTCGATTCGATGACCGGAACGAGCCTACGCCCCGGTTGCCAGCAGCTCCGCAAGGAGCCGGGGTTCGATGTTGCCGCCGCTGACCACGGCGGCGAACACCCGGCCGTCCAGCTCGGCGGCGCGGTGGAGGTACGCGGCGGTGGCCACCGCCCCGGACGGCTCCGCGACCAGGCGCCCGCGCCGGGCCAGCACCGCGACGGTGTCGCGGATCTCGTCCTCGGAGACGGTGACGATGTCGTCCACGTAGGCCCGGATGTGCTCGAAGGGCAGCACCCCGACCGACGGGGTGCGCAGCCCGTCCGCGATGGTGCGGTAGGTGTCGGCGACCGGCCAGATCTGCCGCTCCCCCGCCCGCAGACTGGCCTGCGCGTCCGCCGCGAGCTCCGGCTCCACGCCGATCACCCGCACCCCCGGGCGGGTCAGCTTGAGGGCGGCGGCCGTGCCGGAGACCAGTCCGCCGCCGCTGACCGGCACCAGGACGGTGTCCAGGCCGTCGGGGGCGTCCTCGGCGATCTCCAGTCCGACGGTGCCCTGGCCCGCGATGATGTACGGGTCGTCGTAGGGCGGCACCCACACGTGGCCGTGCCGCTCGGCCAGCTCGGCGGGCAGCGTGTCGCGCTCGCCCGGTGCGACCAGGATCACCTCGGCCCCGTACGAGCGGGTGCTCGCGACCTTCACGGCGGGCGAGGTGTCCGGCATGACGATGACGGCCTTGATGCCGAGCAGCCGCGCCGCGTACGCGACCGCCTGCGCGTGGTTGCCGCTGGACTGCGCGACCACGCCGCGGGCCCGCTCGCCGTCGGTCAGCGCGGCCAGCCGGTTGTACGCGCCGCGGGTCTTGAAGGCGCCGGTCGGCTGGAGGTTCTCCGGCTTGAGCCAGAGCCGCCGGGTGCCCTGATCCGCCCACGGGCAGGGCAGCAGCGGGGTGCGGACCGCGACGCCCGCGATCCGCCGCTGCGCCGCGCGCAGCTCCTCCAGGCCGACCAGTGCCACGGCGTTACTCCGTCTCGGCCAGGGGGAGGTCGCTGACCCGGTTCTCCCACTTGGTGGAGAGCACGACCGTCGTCCGGGTGCGGGCGACGCCCTTGGTGCCGGACAGGCGCTTCACCACCGACTCCAGGCCCTCCACGTTGGAGACCCGGACCTTGAGCATGTACGAGTCGTCACCCGCGATGAACCAGCAGTCCTCGACCTCGCCGAGTTCCTTGAGCCGGTGCGCGACGTCCTCGTGGTCGGCGGCGTCGGTGAGCTGAAGGCCGATCAGGGCCGTGACGCCGAAGCCGAGCGAGGCCGGGTTGACCGTCGCGCGGTAGCCGGTGATGACGCCGGCCTGCTCCAGCCGGTTGATCCGGTCCGTGACGCTGGGGCCGGAGAGGCCGACCAGCCGGCCCAGTTCGGCGTACGAGGCGCGGCCGTTCTCCCGGAGTGCCTGGATGAGCTGTCTGTCCACCGTGTCCATATACCGTCCGCGTCCTTCCGAACCTCACCAGACCCACAGATCATTATCCGGAATCAAAGGTGCCATGGGCAGACCAACCCGGATATCGCAAAGAACATACTCTCCCGGCCGAAGCCTGCTCACTCCACCGTCCGCGCCGCCCCGGCCGCCGCTCCCAACTCGCCCTCCCAGCGCCGGTACAGCTCGTGCCGCACGCCGGCCGCGTCCAGTACCCGCCCGGCCACGAAGTCCACCAGTTCGCGCACCGTGGAGCCGCCCGCGTAGAAGCCGGGCGAGGCGGGGAGCACGACGGCGCCCTGCGCGTCGAGCTCCACCAGGTGCTTCAGCGTCACCCCGTTGAGTGGTGTCTCGCGGACGCACACCACCAGCGGGCGGCGCTCCTTGAGGGTGACGGCGGCGACCCGCTGGAGCAGGTCCTTGCTCAGCCCGAGCGCGATCCCGGCGACGGATCCGGTGCTGGCGGGGACGACCAGCATCCCCTTCGCCGGGTACGACCCGCTGGACGGGCCGGCCGCGAAGTCACCGGCGGCCCAGTAGCGGACGCCGTCCAGCCCGGCGTCGCTGCCCAGCCACCGGGCGAGGTCCGCCCGCCAGTGGGCGTCCCGGAAGGAGATGCCGGTCTCGTCCAGGACGGTCAGCCGGGCGGCCCGGCTGACCACCAGGTCCACCGCCTCACCGGCGGCCAGCAGACCCCGGACCACCGACGCCGCGTAGGGCGTCCCGGACGCTCCCGAGACCCCGACCACCCAGGGCCGGCGGACGGACGGACTGCCTTCTGCGCTCGCTGCACTCATACGCACATTTCTATACGCCGCACACGTTTACGTCCGCGGAGCCCGCCGCGCAGGCGAGGATGGGCCCATGGCGCCGACGCTGATCGACCTCACCCATCCGGTGACCACCGGCATGCCCGTCTACCCGGGCGACCCCGAGGTGGAGCTGCGGCCGGCCCTGACCACGGCCACCGCCGGGGTCAACGTGCTCGCCCTGCACCTCGGTTCGCAGTCCGGCACCCATGTGGACGCGCCGTACCACGTGGACGTCACCTGGCCGACGCTGGACGGGCTGCCGCTCGCCCTGTTCACCGGCCCGGCGGTCGTCGCCGACCTGCGCGGCCTGGAGCCCCGCACCGCCGTCACCCCCGGCCTGCTGGCCGACGCGCTCGGCCGGCTCACCCCCGGGGCGGTGCTGCTGCTGGCCACCGGCTGGCCGCGGCACTGGGGCACCGACCGCTACCTCGCCCACCCCTACCTGACGCCCGCCGCCGCCGAGGCCCTGGTCGCGGCGGGCGTCCGGACGCTCGGCGTGGACGCCCTCAGCATCGACCGCACCCCCGATCCGGGCCCGGCCGACCCGGCGGTGGCGGCGCTGCTCGCCGACCTCGCCGACGAGCACGACGACCACGGCGGGCCGGGCGGTACCGGCGGCCCCGTCGAGGGCGGGGACGGCGGCCTCGCCGCGCACCGGGTGCTGCTCGGCGCGGAGGGCGGCGCCGTGCTCGCGGAGAACCTGACCGACTTGACCGCACTGCTGGACGCGCAGGCCGCCGGGGTCCCCGTGGAGGTCTCGTTCTTCCCGTTGCGGCTGGTCGCCGCCGACGGCGCACCCGTCCGCGCGGTGGCCCGAATCGGCTGAACACACCGAGCGAGCAAGGACCTTGGTCTAGACCATCCTGCGGCGCGCCGCTAGGCTCCCGGCATGGCAGAGATCATCGGAGTCATCGAGCGGCTCTGGCGCTATCCCGTGAAATCCACCGGTGGCGAACGGCTCGACTCCGTCCTGGTGGACGAGCGCGGCCTGACCGGCGACCGGCTCTACGCCGTGCGCGACGGCTCGGGCAGACTCGGCTCCGGCAAGAACACCCGCCGCTTCCGCCGGATGGACGGCCTGCTCCGCCTCTCCTCCCGGCTCGGCCACCGCCTCGACCGCCCCGAACTCCTCGACCCGCTCGGCCGCCCCCTGCCCGACCCCGACACCTTCCTGCGGGCCTTCCTCCAGCGCGAGGACGTCGAACTCGCCCGCGAGGACGGCGTCTCGCACTTCGACAGCCTGGCGGTCAGCGTGCTCACCACCGCCACCCTCGACTGGGTCCGCGAAGCCGCCCCGTCCGCCATCGTCGACGAACGACGCTTCCGCCCCAACATCGTGCTGCGCACCCCGCCGGGCACTCCGCCCTTCATCGAGGACACCTGGTTCGGCCACGAGGGCCGCACCGAGTCGGAGGACGGCGCCCGGCTCACCTTCAGCCACTCCAGCGAGCGCTGCGCCATGACCACCGCCGCCCAGCCCGGCCTTCCGCACGCCCCCGAGATCCTCAAGGCCCTCGCCCAGGAGCACGACAACCGCCTCGACGCGCTCGCCGCAGTCCGCCGCCCCGGCCGGCTCCGCCTCGGCGACAGCATCACGCTGTTCTGACCACCGCCGCCAGCAGGCAGAACGGGTGCCCGGCCGGGTCCGCGTACACCCGCCAGCCGTCCTCCACCCGCAGCAGCGCCGCCCCGTGCGCGAGCACCTCGCGCTCGGCCGCCGCCAGGTCCTCGACCTCGATGTCCAGGTGCACCTGCTGCGGATGCGCCGGATCCGGCCATTGCGGCGGGTGGAAGTCCGGCACCCGCTGGAACCCCAGCACCAGCCCGCCCCCGGCGTGCACGGTCGACCAGTCCTCGTCCAGCGACCACCGCGGATCGGGCCGGTCCACCTCCCCGCCCAGCAGCGCCGCGTAGAACCGCGCCAGCGCGGCGGGATAGTGGCAGTCCAGGACGATGCACTGCACCTTGCCGGTCATGCGGACCACTCCTCCGGAGACGGCGGACGGACCCGACGGCTGTCGAAGCCCCTGGTTACCAGCCTGGCCCGGCCGCCCGGCCGGCGCCCGCCCGCCGGGCGGCCGGGCAGGGCCGGTCAGACGCCCAGGCCCCGGATCACCAGGTCGAGCAGTGCGAAGGCGAAGAGCGAGATGCCGACGAAGCCGTTGGTGGTGAAGAAGGCCCGGTTGAGGCGGGAGAGGTCGCCGGGCTTGACGATCGAGTGCTCGTAGACGAACGCGCAGACGACGACGAGCAGGCCGACCCAGAACGCCGGGCCGGCGTCGGTGAGGACGGCGTACCAGCCGAGCAGCAGGACGGTGAGGACGTGGCAGGCGCGGGCGCCGTGGAGGGCGGCGGCGATGCCGTAGCGGGCGGGGACGGAGCGGACGCCCTCGGCCCGGTCGGCCGCGACGTCCTGGCAGCCGAAGATCAGGTCGAAGCCGCCGATCCAGACGCCGACGGCGAGGCCGAGCACCACGGCGTCCCAGGACCAGCTGCCGGTGACGGCGAGCCAGGCGCCGATCGGGCCCATCGCCTGGGCGAGGCCGAGGATGGCGTGCGGGAAGTCGGTGAACCGCTTGCCGTACGGGTAGACCACCATCGGGATCACGGCGACCGGGGCGAGCGCCAGGCAGAGCGGGTTGAGCAGGGCGGCCGCGCCGAGGAAGACCACCAGGGCGATCGCCGAGCCGGTGTAGGCGGTCCGCACGGAGACGGCGCCGGTGACGAGTTCGCGGCCGGCGGTGCGCGGGTTCCGGGCGTCGATCTCCCGGTCGATGATCCGGTTGGCGGCCATCGCGAAGGTCCGCAGGCCGACCATGCAGACGGTGACGATCAGCAGCGTCGACCAGTGCACGCGGCCGTCGGCGAGGAACATCGCGGTGAGGGCGGCGATGTAGGCGAAGGGGAGGGCGAAGACCGAGTGCTCGATCATGACCAGGCGCAGGAACGCCTTGGCCTTGCCGGGCGGCGGGACCTCGAAGAGGTCGGCCGTGGCGCTCACAGGCCGTACTCCTTCCAGCGCTTGGTGACCAGGGCGGCCGTCTCCGGGTCGGAGGTGACCATCTCGGGCCAGCCGCCGTCGCGGGTGTAGCCCTCCTCGGGGAGCTTGCGGGTGGCGTCGATGCCCGCCTTGCCGCCCCAGAACTGCTGGTAGGAGGCGTGGTCGAGGTGGTCGACCGGGCCCTCCACGACCGACAGGTCGCGGCTGTAGTCGGTGTTGCCGAGGGCCCGCCAGGCGACTTCCTGGTAGTCGTGCACGTCGCAGTCGGCGTCCACCACGATGATCAGCTTGGTCAGCGACATCATGTGGGCGCCCCAGATGGCGTGCATGACCTTCTGGGCGTGCTTGGGGTACTTCTTGTCGATCGAGACGATCACGCAGTTGTGGAAGCCGCCGGCCTCGGGGAGGTCGTAGTCGACGATGTCCGGGATGATGATCTTCAGCAGCGGCAGGAAGAAGCGCTCGGTGAACTTGCCGAGCGGCCCGTCCTCGGTCGGCGGCCGGCCGACCACGATGGACTGCAGGATCGGCCGCCTGCGCATCGTGACGCAGTCGATGGTGAGCGCCGGGAACGGCTCCTGCGGCGTGTAGAAACCGGTGTGGTCGCCGAACGGGCCCTCGGGCAGCAGCTCGCCGGGCTCCAGCCAGCCCTCCAGCACGACCTCCGCGTCGGCGGGCACCTGGAGCGGGACGGTCTTGCAGTCGACCATCCGCACCCGCTCGCCGGCCACGAAGCCCGCGAACAGGTACTCGTCGATGTCGCCGGGCAGCGGCGCGGTCGCCGCGTAGGTGACGGCCGGCGGGCAGCCGAAGGCGATCGCGACCGGGAGGCGCTCGCCGCGCTTGGCGGCGACCGCGTAGTGGTTGCGGCTGTCCTTGTGGATCTGCCAGTGCATGCCGATGGTGCGCCGGTCGTGCCGCTGGAGGCGGTAGAGGCCGAGATTGCGGATGCCGCTGTCCGGGTCCTTGGTGTGGGTCAGGCCCAGGTTGAAGAAGGAGCCGCCGTCCATCGGCCAGGTGAACAGCGCCGGCAGGTCGTCCAGGTTGACGTCGTCCCCGGTGAGGACGACCTCGTGGACGGGGCCGTCCTTGACGAGCTTGGGCGGCACGTGGGCCATCGAGGCGAGCTTGCCGAAGGCGTCCCGGAAGCCGGTGAAGCCCTGCGGAAGCTCCGGCTTCAGCAGGCCGGCGATCTTCTCGGAGATCTCCTCCGGGCCCTTGAGGCCGAGTGACTTCGCGAGCCGGCGCTCGGTGCCGAAGACGTTCATCGCGAGCGGCATCGAGGCGCCCTTGACGTTCTCGAACAGCAGGGCCGGGCCCTTGGCCTTCTGCACCCGGTCGACGATCTCGCCGATCTCCAGATAGGGGTCCACCTCGGCCTTGATGCGCCTGAGGTCGCCTTCGCGTTCCAGCGCCCGGAGAAACGAGCGGAGATCGTCGTATGCCATGCCAGCCAGTATCCGCCACCGGGTAGCCTGGCCAGGTCAAGGGGCCCGTCTGTCTCCGGGGGAGATCACCACCGTGCTGAGGATCCTTACCATCCTGCTCCCGCTCGCCCTCTGGGTGTGGGCGTTCATCGACTGCCTGACCACGCCCGAGGAGGAGGTGAGGCACCTCCCCAAGGTGGTGTGGGTGATCATCGTGCTGCTCTTCCCCCTGGTCGGGTCGATCGCCTGGCTGGTCGCGGGCAAGCAGCGCCGGGCCGCCCAGGACGCCGAGGGCCTGCACCCGGCCGCCGCCGCGGGCCACGGGCGGCCGCGCGGCCGCACGCTCGCGCCCGACGACGACCCCGAGTTCCTGGCCTCGTTGAAGAAGGACGACAACAGGCACGAGGACATGCTCAAGCAGTGGGAGGCCGATCTGCGCCGCCGCGAGGACGAGCTGCGCGGCAAGGAGGACCCGGACAACGGGGGCAGGAGCTGATCCCGCGCCCCCCGGATCGCTCGGACGGCCCACCCGGCGGTATCCCGGGTGGGCCGCCGCGTTTTTGGCGCATCCCTACGACTCCACGGCCCCGGCAGTTCCCCGAACGGCCGATCGCGGCCCGGCCCGGTCCGGCCCTCCGGTGACGGGACCTCGCGCCGCCCGAACCCCCTGGGCTGGGGCTGACCTGCGTGTTCACGCCCACCGGCGGTGACCGGGCAGGTGACGGCGGGCAGCCGTGCCGATACCGGCCGCGCAGGGCCACTTAGCGTGTTTTCTGTTCAGGACCGACATCTAATCGCTCGCGACCTTGTACGGAATCGACGCCGAAACCAGGCTGCCGCGCCTCGTAGAGTCAGTTACTGAAGAAGTGATTCGCAGCCGGGGGCACAGCAGACGTTGGCTGTCGGACAGTTCCCTCACCCTTGGAGTGGTTCGAGATGACGGTTGTGCATGAGGCACCGGTCGGTGACGAGATCCCCGAGATCCCTGCTGATGCCCACGGGCGGGTCGCCGAGCTGCACGAGCTGCGCGAGAAGGTCCGCAGCGGCCCGAGCGAGAAGGCCACCGAGGCGCAGCACGCCAAGGGCAAGCTGACCGCCCGCGAGCGGATCGACCTGCTCCTGGACGAGGGCTCCTTCCGCGAGGTCGAGCCGCTGCGCCGGCACCGCGCCACCGGCTTCGGCCTGGAGGAGAAGAAGCCGCACACCGACGGTGTCATCGTCGGCTGGGGCACCGTCCACGGGCGGACCGTCTTCACCTACGCGCACGACTTCCGGATCTTCGGCGGTGCGCTGGGCGAGGCCCACGCGCAGAAGATCCACAAGATCATGGACATGGCCATCGCGGCCGGCGCCCCGCTGATCTCGCTGAACGACGGCGCCGGGGCCCGCATCCAGGAGGGCGTCACCGCGCTGGCCGGCTACGGCGGCATCTTCCAGCGCAACACCCGCGCCTCGGGCGTCATCCCGCAGATCAGCGTGATGCTCGGCCCGTGCGCCGGCGGCGCCGCGTACTCCCCCGCGCTCACCGACTTCATCTTCATGGTCCGCGAGACCTCGCAGATGTTCATCACCGGTCCGGACGTCGTGCAGGCCGTCACCGGCGAGAAGATCAGCCAGAACGGCCTCGGCGGCGCCGACGTCCACTCCGCGGTCTCCGGCGTCTCGCACTTCGCGTACGACGACGAGCAGAGCTGCATCGAGGAGGTCCGCTACCTCCTGTCGCTGCTGCCGCAGAACAACCGCGAGATGCCGCCGGCCACCGTCAACGACGACCCGGTGGACCGCCGCAACGACTCCCTGCTCGACCTGGTGCCGGCCGACGGCAACCGCCCGTACGACATGCGCAAGGTGATCGAGGAGATCGTCGACCACGGCGAGTTCCTGGAGATCCACGAGCGCTGGGCGACCAACGTGCTGTGCGTGCTGGCCCGGATCGACGGCCACGTGACCGGCATCATCGCCAACCAGCCGCAGTCGCTGGCCGGCGTCCTCGACATCAACGCGAGCGAGAAGGCCGCGCGCTTCGTCCAGATGTGCGACGCGTTCAACATCCCGCTCGTCACCATGCTGGACGTCCCCGGCTTCCTGCCCGGTGTCGACCAGGAGCACGACGGCATCATCCGGCACGGCGCCAAGCTGCTGTACGCGTACTGCAACGCCACCGTGCCGCGCATCCAGCTGATCCTGCGCAAGGCCTACGGCGGCGCGTACATCGTGATGGACTCCCGCTCGATCGGCGCCGACCTGTCCTTCGCCTGGCCCACCAACGAGATCGCGGTGATGGGCGCCGAGGGCGCGGCCAACGTGATCTTCCGCCGCGACATCGCCGGGGCCGAGGACCCGGAGGCGATGCGGGCGCAGAAGATCAAGGAGTACAAGAGCGAGCTGATGCACCCGTACTACGCGGCCGAGCGCGGCCTCGTCGACGACGTCATCGACCCGGCCGAGACCCGCGCGGTGCTCGCCTCCTCGCTGGCCATGCTCCGCACCAAGCACGCCGACCTGCCGAGCCGCAAGCACGGCAACCCGCCGATGTAGTCGACCACCGGATCAGCGCAGCGTTCGAGAGCACGACGCACCCGCACGCGACCCATCCATCCAGACTTCTGCCGGGGGAGAAACCAAGGCCATGAGCGCTTCCGAACAACCACTGGTCCGCATCGTCCGCGGCTCGCTGAACGACGAGGAGCTCGCCGCCCTGACCGCCGTGCTGCTGGCCCGCGCCGCCGTCGCGCAGCAGGCCGCCGCAGCCGCCTCCCCGGTCGAGCCGGTGGCCGGCTGGAAGCGCCTGGAGCGTCGGCTGCCGTACTTCTCGCCGGTCAGCTGGCAGCAGGCCGCGTAGCGCCACCTGCGGCGTTATTGCTTCGCACGGCCCCTGCGGCCCCGGACTCCCGGGGCCTGCGGGGGCCGCTTGCGTCGTGCGACCTGCCGGTCAGAAGTGGGGAGTTGGGCGCTCTGTACTATATATACCGTGCGGTTTTCGGTCATCCCGCCCAAACCACCGGGAAGCCGTCCCCGCTAGCGGACCAGGCGAGCACCCACGACCCCAGGAGGCTGCGATGGCCCGGCAGGCCCGTGCCCTGGCCACCCGGCAGGCCGTGCTCCGCGCCGCCGCCGAGGTGTTCGACCAGCGCGGCTACGCCGGCGCCACGATGGCCGAGATCCTGACCCATGCGGCGGTCACCAAGGGCGCGCTCTACTTCCACTTCAGCTCGAAGGAGGAACTGGCCCTCGCCGTGATCGAGGAGCAGAGCACCTGGCTGGCGGGCTGGCAGCCCACCTCCGAGAGCCCCGTGCAGACACTGATCGACCTCGGCTACGCCTTCGCCGGGGCGCTGCAGCAGGACCCGCTGGTGCGGGGCAGCATCCGGCTGACCATCGAGCACGGCTCCTTCACCCAGCCCCAGATCACGGCCTACCGCGGCTGGTCCGATGCCGCCAGGATGCTGCTCCAGCACGCGACCGAGGCCGGCGAGCTGCACCCCGGCCTGGACATCGACGGGGCGGCGGACCTGATCGTCGCGGCGGTGACCGGGATCCAGCTGACCTCCCAGGTGCTCGCCGACCGCACCGACCTGTTCAAGCGGATGAACGACCTGTGGACGCTGCTGCTGCCCGGCATGGTGCAGCCGCACGCACTGGCCCGGCTGAACCTCCAGCCGCCTCAGGCCGACCGGGGCACCGCCGCAGGCAGCGCAACGGGTGCCGGGACAGGCGCCGGTGCGGGCACCACGGCCACCGCCGGTGCGGAGCCGTCCGTCCGGTAGTCCGCGCAGCGGTCGGCGGGCACCAGGGCGGGCAGTGCGGAGGCCAGGACCCGGGCCACCGACTCCCGGCCGAGCACACCGGCGTCCCCCCAGGACATCAGCACCAGGCCGGCCGTGACGGCGGTCAGCAGTTCGGCCGCCTCCTGGCAGCCCAGCCCCGGCCGCAGCTCGCCGGACGCCCGGGCCCGCTCCAGCTGTCGGCGCACGGTCACCGTCCAGCCGTGCCAGGCGCCGTCCGCCCCGCCGGCGGCCGCGTACGGGGCGCCCTGGCCGAGTTGCACCCCGGCCCGGACCACGACGTTCTCCCGCAGCAGCGCGGCGAGCTCGTGGGCGAGGTCGATCAGGCCCTGGACGGCCGGCCGGTCGCTGCGGCGGGCGCGCAGCACGGCCGTGGCGATCACGCGTCCGGCGGCCGTCAGGACGCCGTCCGCCAGGGCCTGCTTGGACACGAAGTGGAAGTAGAGGGCCCCCTTGCTGACCCCGGCCCGGGTGCTGATGTCCACCAGGCTCGCGGCCTCGAACCCCGCCTCCGCGAACGTGCCCGCCGCCGCCAGCAGGACGGCCTGCCTGGTCCGCCCCGCGCGTTCCTGCTTGACCACGTGGCCCCTTCCTCCCGACCGGCACGGCGCCGCCCTCACGCGTCCGTCCGCCCGACGGGCCACCCTCGGAACCGGTGGTGCTCGGGCGCGGCGGCGGCTCAGTCAAAACCGCATGGTTGGTATCTAATCTAACCCGTGCCGCCCAGTGTTCCCGAGCGGGGCGCCCAACCCCTGGGCAGGGGCGGCCGCCAGGGCGGCCGGGCGGTTTTCGGACACCCGCCGGCCCGCCCGTGACGCCCGTGACGGCCCCCGGGACGAGGCGGAAACCGGGTGGTCTGTATGTTTCTCGATAGCCGCTCGTTCGCGGCCCTGTCAACCGACCTCCGGGGAGTGGGACCAGCAATGCCACCGATCGCAGCGCTGGCCGGGGACAACCCGTACCCCGGCCCCGGCTCCGGCTACGACTTCCACGAGCGGACCGTCTCCCGGCACCTGGTCCACCGGGCCACCGTCGCCGAGGTGTTCATCACCGGCTGGCAGGCCACCGGCCCGTACGACTTCCTGCTCGGCGCCCAGTGGCCCCGCTCGCACGGCTTCTACCGGCTGCCCGGCGACGACCGGCACGACCCGCTGCTGCTCGCCGAGACGATCCGCCAGGCCGGCCTGCTGCTCGGCCACGTCGGGTTCGGCGTCCCCCGGGGGTACCACTTCGCGCTGAACGACCTCTCGTACACCCTGGACCTGGCCGGGCTGACCATCGGCACCGAACCCGCCTCGCTGATGCTCCGGGTCGCCTGCCAGGACGTCCGGATGCGCGACGGCCGGCTCGGCTCGCTGCGCATCCTGGTCGAGGCCGAACGCGACGGCCGGCCCGTGGGCCGGGGCTCCGGACACCTGTCGGTGATCGATCCCGGCAGCTACGACCGGCTGCGCGGCCTGGACGGCACCATGCCCGTACCGCTCGCACCCGGCGCCCCCACCACACCCGAACTGGTCGGCCGCGACCACAGCTCGGACGTCGTGCTCACCCCGGCGCGCCAGCCGGGCACCTGGCTGCTGCGCACCGACGCCCGCCACCCCGTGCTGTTCGACCGCCCGGCCGACCACGCGCCCGGGATGCTCGTCCTGGAGGCCGCCCGGCAGGCGGCCCGGCAGCTGCGCCACCCGGACCAGGTCGTCCCGGTCGAGGTGATCACCAGCTTCAGCCGCTACATCGAACTGGACCGGCCCTGCCTCGTCCGGGCCTGGCTCGAACCCGGCGCGGACGCCCGGCGGGTGCCCGTCCGGGTGACGCTGGAGCAGGAGGGGCGGATCGCGGCCGACTGCCGGCTGCTGACCGAATCGCTCGCACCCGCGCCGGCGCCGTCGGCCGGGAACCCGCCGCCGGGCAGCGGGCTGCCGATCGCGTCCTGAAGGCTCAGGCCGTGCCCTTGGAGAGGGCCGACCGGTACCAGGGCGCGTGGTCGGCGAACCGCGCGGGGAAGCCCGGCCCCGGCTCGCAGCCGGTCAGCTCCCACAGCGCCGAACTGTCGTACCAGTGGTCCACCGCGAGCAGCGAGAGCCGCCGCTCCCACACCGGGGCCGGGCCGCCCAGCAGCTCCAGCGCCTGAGGGACGGTGAGATCGCCCTCGGGCAGCGGGAGTTGCAGCGCGCCGGCCAGGGCGGTCAGCACCTCCCGGGTGGTCACCGGCACCGGGTGGCTCGCGTGCAGCACCCGCCCGCCCCGCCCGGGCACTCCGGCCGGGCCCAGTGCGAGGGCCGCGATCGCGCGTGCCAGGTCGTCCACGGCCACCATCGAGATCCGGGCCCGGCCGCCCTCCACCCAGTGCGGCAGCCTGCGCATCAGGTACGCCAGCGCCGGGACCACCCAGACGTCCCCCGTGCCGTACACCAGGTGCGGGCGCAGCACCGTGCCGCCGGCCGCGAGCACCATCTCCTCCCCCGCGAGCCGGCTGCGACTGGTGACGGACGCCGGACCGGTCACCAACTCGCCCTCCGCCGCGCCCCGGTGGGCCCCGTCGCGGTAGACCGCGGCGGTGCCGAGCTGGATGATCCGGCGGACGCCCGCCCGCTGCGCCTCCGCGAGCAGGTTGCGGGTGCCCGCCACGTTCACCTGGTACGCGAGGGCGGGGTCGTCGCCGACCTTGGCGGCCAGGTGGACCACGGTGTCCACGCCCTCGCAGATGCCGTCCAGCGAGCGGGGGTCGGCGAGGTCGCCCTCGGCGCACTCCAGCCGGACGACGGTCTCCGCGGCGCAGTCCCGGGCGGCCGGCCGGCGGTGGATCAGCAGTCGCAGCGCGGGCGTCGCGTCCCGGCCGTCGCGGGCGTCCTGCTCGCGCAGGGCCCGGCGCAGTTCGCGGACCGTCCAGCCGCCGATGAAGCCCGTCCCGCCGGTCACCAGGATGGTCCGCGTGGTACTCCCCACGGATGTCCGCCTCCCACTCGCTACGGCGTCCGTCGGCCGCGCTCCGTACACATCGTAGGGAGCGGGCCCGCGGCGGATCCCGGGCGGGAGGGGCCCGTGGCGGGCCCTCGGCGGGTTCCGGTCAGGCCGCCGCGAGGGCCCGCGGGCGGCCGGCGTGCATGACGCTGAGGTTGGCCGCGAGCCGGTTCGGGTCCTGGGTGAGCCACAGCCGCAGGGCGGCCCCGAGCATGGCGCTCGCCGAGCCGATCCGGACGCCGGTGACCTGGGTGACCCGGGCGGCCCCGGGGACGAGCAGGTCGGCGAGCGGGGCGGGCAGCCAGACCGTCAGGGCGCAGGGCGCGGGGGCGGCCAGGGCGGCGAGCAGCCGGTAGGCGTCGGCGCGGCTGTAGAGGGTCGGGATGACGTCCAGCAGGCCGTCGGCCACGACCTCGGACAGGTCGCTGTGATGCCCCTGGGCGAGCCGGCGGAGCAGCGTCCGCTCGGCGGCGGTGATTCGGACGGTCACCATGACCTCGTCGCACTCCATTGCGCGGTCCTCCTCGACGCTCCCGTGGCAGGCCCTGGTGCCTGCACACATACCCTGCCACAAACTGTCACATATCCGGACACCACCCCTCCCGTGCCGGAGCGGGTGGCTGACGCATCCTCAGCCGGTCACACCAGGGCCGCCGGCGGCCCGCCCGCCAGTAGCGGCGCACTGCCGTACGCGCGCTCGGCCATGGTGACGACCATCACCGCGAACTGTTCGAGCGGGATCGGCGGCGAGGCCGGGAAGTCGGCCCGGAGCACCCCCGCCGGGAAGTACGCGACCCGGCAGCGCCGGCAGAGCCTGGCGGCCTCCCAGACGGCCTGCCGGCCCTTCCAGAGCGCGGTCTGCGCCCGGTGGACGGCCAGCCGGTCGTTGTACCGCGCCCTCACGACGCCGTGGCGCAGCAGGGCGGCGCCGATGACGAGCAGCGGGAACAGCAGCTTCCCGAAGGCCTGGCCGGTCTCGTAGGCGCTGCCCAGCGCGGGGAGGCCGTCCGACGCGATCCCGAGCAGCGCGACGACGATCAGCAGGCCGCCGATCACGCCCAGGACCGCCACCCCTGCGCCGGTCTCCGGCTCCGGCGGCGGCCCGGAGAGCGGCGGCGGGGCCACCGTCGCCCACGGCGGTCCGCCGAGCGCCCCCTCGCGGTCCTGGTAGGCAGCCCGGACGGTCATCGACGCGTCCTCCTGCTCGCACTGCGGGCATCCTGTCCGCTCCTCGGCCACCGCTTCCCCTCCCCTGAGAACGCGCCGCACTGCTCACCGCGACGGCCCGGGCTTCCGTCCTGCGGAGCGCCGGGCCGTCGGACCGTACGACCGTCAGACGCCCGCGTACGAGTGCTTTCCGGTGACGAAGATGTTGACGCCGTAGTAGTTGAACAGCCAGCAGGCGAACGCGGCGAGCGCCAGGTAGGCGGCCTTGCGGCCCTTCCAGCCGGCCGTCGCGCGCGCGTGCAGGTAGCAGGCGTAGGCGACCCAGGTGATGAACGACCAGGTCTCCTTCGGGTCCCACTCCCAGTACTTGCCCCAGGCGGCCTCGGCCCAGATCGCGCCCGCGATGATCGTGAACGTCCAGAGCGGGAAGACCAGGGCATTGATCCGGTACGAGAGCTTGTCCAGGGTGGACGCGGCGGGCAGCCGCTGCCAGACCGAGGCCGAGGTGCGGAGCGGGCCGGTGGTCAGGCCGGCCGCGACCCGCTTGTCGTAGGAGTCCTTGCCGAGGTACAGCGCCGTGGTGATGAAGGCCGCGTAGAAGGCGCCGCCGCAGAAGATCGCGGTGGAGACGTGGATCGCCAGCCAGTACGAGTGCAGCGCCGGGACGAGCTGCTCCGAGTCGGTGTAGAGCACCGTGGTGGCCAGGCCCAGCGTCAGCAGCGCGGCCAGGGTGACCGGCAGGCCGAGCCAGCGGGCCTGCTTCCGGGACACCAGCAGGCCGAGGAAGGCGAGCACCATGGTGAGTGCGAAGGCGCAGGAGAACTCGTACATGTTGCCCCACGGCCAGCGCATCACCGACAGGCCGCGGGCTACCACGGCGGCGATGTGCAGCAGGGCGCCGAGGATCGTCAGCGAGATGGCGATCCGCCCGGCCAGGTCGGCCTTCTCGCTGCCGCCGGCCGCACCCGGGCCGTCCGGCTCCTCGGTGTCGCCGCGGCCGCTGGTGACGACCGTCGCGCCCTCGCCCGCGAGGGCGGTGCGGGTCAGCGTGGTGGTGCCGCCGCCGGCCGCGGCGACCGTGACGGTGACCTGCTTGGCGGCCTTGGCCGGCTTCGGGGCGGCGGCCGCGGCCACCGTCTCGGCGAGGCTGGACTGCTCGGACGACCGGACGGCGACCGCGCCCTTGCTGCCGAACGTCCACTCGAACATGTAGGCGAACATGGCGATCAGGTACACGGCCATGGCCGAGTAGATGAGCTTGTTGGAGAGGTCGGCCAGGCTGGGGTCGACCGCCGAGGCGAGATGCACCGTCTACTCCTTGGAGTTCTGGTCGGCAGGAACAGCGGGTTCTGCGGGGTCTTCGGGTACTGCGGAGTCTTCGGTTGCCGCGGGGCCGTCGGGCGCTGCGGGGCCGTCGGGTTCGTCGAGGGCCGGGGCGTCGTCCTGGAGGTCGACCGCGAGTTCGGCCAGCTCCTCCGCGATCCGGGCGGACTCGCTGCGGGCCAGCCCGGCGAGCTCCACCAGGGTGACGCCGTCCGGCGTGGTGACCGCCCGCACCCAGATCCGCCGGCGCTGCACGAACAGCGAGCCGACCAGGCCGAGGATCGCGCACACCGCGCCGGCCAGCGCGACGGCGTTGCCCGGGCGGTGCGAGACGTTGAAGCTGGCCCACTGCTGGTAGCCGTCGAAGGTGATCGTCCCGTAGCCGTCCGGGAGGTTCCAGCCCTCGCCCGGCTTCAGCTTCTGGGCGGCGATCTTGCCGTCCTGGCTGAGCTGGGTCATGCCCTTGGGGTTCAGCTGGTAGACGTTCTCCGGCAGGCCGGAGTCGCCCGCGTCGCCCACGTAGGCGTTCAGCACCAGCACCGGGTCTGCGTCGCCCGGGAAGAGCGAGCGCGGGCCGGTGGTCGCGTCGAAGTTGGAGGGCGCGGTCGGCAGGAAGAAGCCGGAGAAGGCCAGCTTGACCTTCTTCTGGTCCTTGTCGCTGAAGCCGTAGTCGGACACCTTGATCACGCCGGTGGACGTGAGGTTGGCGTCCTGCGGCAGGAACGCGGTGGGGCCGGAGTACACCGTCTCGCCCTTGGCGTTCTTCACCGTCACGACCGGGGCGTAGCCGTGGCCGATCAGGAAGACCTTGCTGTCGCCGATCTCCAGCGGGTGGTTGACCTGGATGTCGCCGGCGGTCAGCTTCGAGTCGTCGCTGCCCTTCCAGTACCGGATGTGCGCCGTGAACTCGCGGGCGCTGCCGATCTGGTCGCCGGTGGTCTGGAACCGGGAGGTGAAGCTGTCCAGCTTGAAGCCGAACGCGTCGAGGTCCTCCGAGTCGTAGAACGCCGAGCCGGTGAAGTCGTCCAGCTGGGTCATCGTGTTGGAGAAGCCCTGCTTCTCGATCACCAGCTTGCCGCCCTGGCCGCTGGCGAGGCTCGCCCAGGCGAACCCGGCGAGCAGCGCGAACAGCGAGAGGTGGAACAGCAGGTTGCCGACCTCGCGCAGGTAGCCCTTCTCGGACGCCACCGAGCCGTCGGCCAGGTTCGCCCGGAACCGCCGCCTGCGCAGCAGCCGGTGGGCGGCGGCGTTCACGGTGTCCGCGTCCGCGTCGGTGCGCCAGGCGGCGTACACCGGCATCCGGGTCAGGTTGCGCGGGGCGGCCGGCGGCTGCGCGCGCAGCACGCCGACGAACTGCCAGGTGCGCGGGATGATGCAGCCCGCGAGCGAGACGAACAGCAGGATGTAGATCGCCGAGAACCACACCGAGCTGTACACGTCGAACAGCTGGAACTTCTCGTAGATCGGCGCGGCCGTGGTGTGCACGGCCTTCCAGGCCTGGACCTTGAAGGCGTTCTGGCCGTTCTGCGGGATCAGCGAGCCGGGGACGGCCGCCAGCGAGAGCAGGAACAGCAGGATCAGCGCGACCCGCATCGAGGTCAGTTGGCGCCACATCCAGCGGAACCAGCCGAGGATGCCTATGCCGGTCGGGCCGTCCGACTCGACCGGGGCGCTGCTGAGGCGCTCGGCGGTGGTCTCGTCCGGCTCGGGGGGGCGGGTCTCGGTGTTGCTCACGGTCAGATTCCGATCGAGAAGTCGGCGGTCCAGGACTGCATCTGCTGCACCATCGAGTCCCAGGCGCCGGTCACCAGCAGCAGGCCCACGGCGACGAGCATGCCGCCGCCGATCCGCATCACCAGCGGGTAGTGCCGCTTGACCCAGCCGAACGCACCGAGTGCCCGGCGGAAGGCCAGCGCGGCCACGATGAACGGTACGCCGAGGCCGAGGCAGTAGACCGTCACGAGCAGCGCGCCGCGGCCCGCACCGGCCTGGTCGGCGGAGAGCGTCAGGATGGTGCCCAGGGTGGGCCCCATGCACGGGGTCCAGCCGACCCCGAAGACGATGCCGAGCAGCGGCGCCCCGGCCAGGCCGATCGCCGGCCGGCGGTGGGTGCGCACCTCCCGCATGCTCAGACCCGGCACCAGGCCCATGAAGGCCAGGCCGAGGACGACGGTGGCCGCGCCGAGCACGATGTCGAGCGGGCGCTTGTGCGCCTGGATCGTGTCGCCGAAGTAGCCGAAGAGCGCACCGGTGGAGACGAACACGGCGGTGAACCCGAGCATGAACAGCACGGCGCCGAGCAGCATCCGGCCCCGCTTGCCGCCCCGGGCGTCGGCGAGGTCGGCGGCCGAGAACCCGGTGACGTACGACAGGTAGCCCGGCACCAGCGGGAGCACGCAGGGCGAGAAGAAGGAGAGCAGGCCGGCCGCCAGTGCCACCGGCATGGCCAGCAGGATCGCGCCGCTCTCCACCGTCGTCGTCGGGTCGCCCAGGGCGATCAGGGCACTCACTTCGGCTGCTCCGCCATGACCGGCGCGAGCATCGCTTCGAGCTTGTCGCTCTCCAGCGCCTTCATCGACCGGGCCGCGAGCTTCCCCTCACGGTCGATCACGATGGTGGTCGGGATCGACTTCGGGTTGAGGCTGCCCTTGGGGAACTTGAGGATCTGGGTGCCGTCCGGGTCGTACAGGCTGGGGAAGGTGACACCCTTCTCCTGCTCGAACCGGATCGCGTTCTTGGGGTCGATGTCCCGGGTGTTGATGCCGAGGAACTGGACGCCCTGGTCCTTGTACCTGTCCCAGATCTGCTGCAGCTCGGGGGCCTCGGCCCGGCACGGGTTGCACCAGGAGCCCCACACGTTGAGCACCACGACCTTGCCCCGGTAGTCCGAGAGCGAGACCTTGGCGCCCTCCAGGGTGGTGCCGGAGATGTCCGGCGCGTCCTGGCGGTGGCCGGCCGCGGCGACGTCCGGCGCGCCGCCCTTGCCGATGATGAAGCCGGTCTGCGCGTCCGTGCTGCCTGATGATCCGGACGACGAGCAACCGGTGAGGACGAGCGCGGCAGCGGCGGTGACGGCTGCGGCGAGACGGAGGCGGGGGCGCGTCGTGCCAGACATGTGAAAAGTTTCGCATGACTCCCCGGACAGGTTTCGGGGGGTCCGACCTTGCGTGTCGGACCCCCTCTGACCTGCACCCGAGCCGTGCCCCACCTGGACGGTCAGGCCCCGAAGCTCTTACCGACCGGCTTGTCCTTGCCGCCCTTGCCGATGAGGTGCGCGGGCAGCAGGTCGCGGGCCGGCTCGCGATAGCCGACCGAGACGATCCGGTCGCCCTCGTAGGTGAAACTGGTCAGCGAGGCCAGCGAGCACTGCCGCTTGCGCGGGTCGTGCCACAGCCGGCGCTTCTCCACGAACGAGCGGACCGTCCAGATCGGCAGCTGGTGGCTGACGCAGACCGCCTCGTGCCCGCGCGCCGCGTCCCGGGCGGCGGCCAGCGCCGCCGACATCCGCACCGCCTGCTCGATGTACGGCTCGCCCCAGGACGGCTTGAGCGGGTTGGTCAGGTACCTCCAGTACCCCGGGTTGCGCAGCGAACCGTCGCCCACCCCGAAGGTCTTGCCCTGGAAGATGTTGTCCGCCTCGATCAGCCGGTCGTCGACCGCGATCTCCAGGCCGTGCACCTTGCCGATCGGCTGGGCCGTCTCCTGGGCCCGCTCCAGCGGGGACGCCACCACGTGGGTGATGTCACGCCCGGCGAGGTCCTCGGCGACCCGGTCGGCCATCTGCCGGCCGAGCTCGGACAGGTGGTAGTCCGGCAGGCGCCCGTACAGGACGCCCTCCGGGTTGTGCACCTCGCCGTGCCGCATGAGGTGCACGACGGTGATCTCTTGGGCGCTCACTTCAAGTTCTCCTGGCAGGCTGCTGGAACGGGCTGGGTGGGCTGGACGGGCTGGGAATCGGTGGGGCCGGGCACTCGGCTACGCGGCCGGCCGGGCCTCGGCGGCCGCACGGGCGGCGGCCGGCAGGGCGGCGGCGATCCGCTCGACGGCCCGCTCGTCGTGGGCCGCCGAGACGAACCAGGACTCGAAGGCGGACGGCGGCAGGTAGACGCCCTGGGCCAGCATCGAGTGGAAGAAGCCGGTGAAACGGTACGCCTGCTGCGTCCGCGCCTCGTCGTAGTTGGTCACCTGCTCCTCGGTGAAGAACACCGAGAACATGTTCCCGGCCTTCTGCAGCCGGTGGGCGACGCCCTCCTTGGCCAGCGCCTGCGACACCAGGCCGGACACCTCCTCGGCGACCCGGTCCACGGTCGCGTACACCTCGTCGGTGCAGCCGCGCAGCTGCGCCAGGCCGGCGGCGGTCGCGACCGGGTTCCCCGACAGCGTGCCCGCCTGGTAGACCGGGCCGGCCGGGGCCAGGTGGCCCATCACGTCCGCGCGGCCGCCGAAGGCCGCCGCCGGGAACCCGCCGCCCATGACCTTGCCGAAGGTGAGGAGGTCCGGCGCCCAGCCCTCGTGCGCGGCCTCCAGGCCGTACCAGCCCGCCCTGGAGACGCGGAAGCCCGTCATCACCTCGTCGGAGACGAACAGGGCGCCGTTCTCCCGGCAGAGCCGCGCCAGACCGCCGTTGAAGCCCGGCAGCGGCGGGACGACGCCCATGTTGCCCGGCGAGGCCTCGGTGATCACACAGGCGATCTCGCCCGGGTGCGCCTTGAACGCGGCCTCGACCGCGGCCAGGTCGTTGTACGGCAGCACGATCGTGTCGCCCGCCTGCGCGCCGGTGACCCCGGGGCTGTCCGGCAGGCCGAACGTGGCGACGCCGGAGCCGGCCGCCGCGAGCAGCGCGTCCACGTGGCCGTGGTAGCAGCCGGCGAACTTCACCACCTTGGCGCGGCCGGTGAAGCCGCGGGCGAGGCGGATCGCCGACATCGTCGCCTCGGTGCCGGAGGACACCAGCCGGACCTGCTCGACCGGCGCGATCCGCGCGACGATCTCCTCCGCCAGCTCGACCTCGCCCTGCCCGGGCGTGCCGAAGGACGTGCCGTGCGACACCGCCGCCCGGACGGCGTCGATCACGGCCGGGTGGGCGTGGCCCAGGATCATCGGCCCCCACGAGCACACCAGGTCGACGTACTCACGGCCGTCCGCGTCGGTGAGATAGGGCCCGCTCCCGGACACCATGAACCGCGGCGTGCCGCCGACGGCGCGGAAGGCGCGGACCGGAGAGTTGACACCGCCGGGGGTGACGACCGAGGCGCGGTCGAACAACGACTGGGACTGAGGTGCTTCGTAGGGGTAGCTCACCCGGACATGGTCTCAAATCGTGTCCTTCACCTCTGCATGTCGGACCCGATCATCTGGAACGATGATCCGTGTGCCGTTGTCTGTACGGTTGTCCGTACAGCAGGGGCGCTGAGTGCTGCCTTGACCGGAGAGGTCAGACTGTGCGCACATGCTGTGCACAGGGACTGCGCGCCCGCGGCTGCGGGCAGCAGTTTTTATCGAGCAGTCGGAACGGGTTGAGCGGCGGCCGTGTACGGGTACGCAGCGCATTGAGGGGTAAGGGGCACGTCCGGGAGGGACGCCGGACGTGTGGGGGTCTGTCGATTCCGGCGAATTCCGGTGAGGATGGTCCGAGTGTCCGAGGCGCAGGACGGCCACGACGAGATCGCGCGTGGCTCCCGCCGGTCCGCCAGGGCTGCGCGCGGGGGGACGGGAGCTGGTACGGGTGCAGGTGGCAGTGGAAGACGGGGTGAGGGACGCGTGGGGGTGACCTACAAGTACTTCGGCGCACCCGATCGCGCCACCGCCGCCAGAGTCCCCACCGCGCTCGGCCCCGGCGGCCTCGGCCTCGACGCGGGCGAGCTCGGCGCGCTCGGCCGCCTCGGCGACCTGATGGAGACCAGCGGCTCCCCCAACGGCCACCTCTCCACCAAGATCAAGCCGGAGACCATGAGCGCCATGGTCCTCACCGGCATCCAGGGCGTCCCGCTCCACCAGGTCCCGCCGCTGGAGCTGGTCGTCCTGCACCCCGACTACGCCGTCGTCCAGCTCCCGCACATCGTCGTCGAGCCCCTCCGCAAGGCGGACGAGACCGAACTCGGCGCCGCCGCCTTCATCTGGTCCACCGTCCCCGACCGCCGGGGCCCGCGGGACGCCTTCGTGATCTACAGCATGCTCCACGAGTGGCAGGACTTCGCGAACCGCCTGCACGACGCGGGCCACCAGCTGTACTGCCTGGTGTGGCCCTGAGCCGACGCCCCACCCGCTCCTGAGGATCCGTCAACCGCTCCTGGGCGGGCGGGGGCGGCGGGGCCGCGCTCCGAGGTGCCCGGCCCCGCCGCCCGCCGGTCCGGTCAGCCCTTGGGCTCCTCCCAGATGTCCCGCTCGGGGATGCCCGCGGAGTAGATGACCGCCTTGCCGTGGAAGGTGACGTAGCAGCGGCTGCCGGGGTTGCCCGCGGTCTGCGAGCTCCACCTCCGGTTGCCCTCGTCGTCGTACACGACGAGGTCGCCGTCCGGCTGCATGATCAGCCGGCCGGGGGCTCCGGGCAGCGGGCCGCTGCTCCACAGCAGCCGCCGGTTGCGGACGTCGGCCAGCACCAGGGCGCCCTGCAGCGTGTAGCCGAAGGTGTACAGGAGGAGCTTGCCGTCCCGGTACTCCAGGGAGTCACCGGGGTTGAGGACGTCGCCCGGGAGCATCCGGTCGCCCTCGGCGACCGGCCCCTCCGTGTCGTACAGGTAGTCCAGGCCGCGATGGTCGAGGACGCTGCCGACGGTGGTCGCGCCGCCCCAGGGGATCATGGAGTCGTCCGGGTTCTGCCCTTCCGGCCCGTTTCCCTGCGGCTCGTAGGGCAGATCCTGGTTGTACTGCCACTCGGCCCACAGGCGGTCGGTGTTGGCGTGGTGCAGGAAGAACACCGGGTCGTTGGGCGAGCTCAGCGGGAGCATGTGCCCGCCGACCCACTGGTGCACCCGGTTGTGGATGTTCGGCCCGATCCCGCCTTCGAGGTAGTTGCGGAAGCTCGGATCGCTCGACCCGTCCCACGGCGGTGAGTCGTAGGGGGTCACCCCGAGGCAGTCGGAGACGTCCTGCGCGCTCGGCAGGCTGTCGATGTGGACACCGAACTGCCGGGTGAGTTCATCGGCCTCGATGCCGAGCCGGAGGCACTTCCAGTGGTCCTTCGCCCCGGCGAACTCCCCCGTCGTCACCACGTTGTCGCCCGGCCGCCCGTTCCCGCCCATGAAGTCGTCGCCCCAGATGGACGAATTCGGGCTGTTGTCGACCGTCCAGTCCCAGTACGGCAGGGTGATGGCCGGGTTGACGCTCTGCAGGTCCAGTTCGAACCGCCGCAGGAACTCCCGGTGCCAGGGGAGGAAGCTCGGGCCGCCGTGGCCGTAGTAGGCGATCTCGGCGTGTTCGGTGATGTAGTTGTCGTACACGCCCCTTTCCTTGAGTTTCAAAACCGTCTGGACGTACTGCTCCTTCTCCTTGCGGCTCAGCATGGCCTGGTTCCTGCGGACGAGAGGCATGGTCGCTCCCTGGTGTCCTGCCGTGCGCATTCCTTGCGCGCGGGATTCCGAACCCCCGATTCAGGGTCGGCCCCGACACCTCGTGCGGCAACAGGGAAACGGCCGGGGGGCGGGCCGCCGGAACTGCTGGGACGATGCGTCCATGGCACCCGGATCACGCACATCGGAGGGTTCGACGCCGGCGGGGATCGTGCTGCTGGCGCTCGCGGCCGGGCAGTTCCTGATGGCGCTCGACAGCTCGGTCATGAACGTCTCGATCGCCACGGTGGCCGACGACGTGGGCACGACCGTGACCGGGATCCAGGGGGCGATCACGGCCTACACGCTCGTGATGGCGATGTTCATGATCCCCGGCGGCAAGGTCGGCGCCCTCATCGGCCGCAGGCGCGCGTTCATGATCGGCTGCGTCGTCTACGGCTGCGGCTCCCTGACGACGGCGGTCGCCCCGAACCTGCCGGTGCTGCTGTTCGGCTGGTCGTTCCTGGAAGGGATCGGGGCGGCGCTCATCCTGCCCGCGATCGTGGCGCTGGTCGCCGGGAACTTCGCCCCGGAGCGCCGCCCCGCCGCCTACGGGCTGGTGGCCGCCGCGGGCGCCGCGGCGATCGCGGTCGGGCCGCTCATCGGCGGCGTGGCGACGACGTACTTCTCCTGGCGCTGGGTCTTCGCCGGCGAGGTCGTGATCGTGCTCGGCATCCTGGTGCTGACCCGTCGCATCGCCGACGCGCCGGCCGACCGGCGCCCCCGGGTCGACCTCGTCGGCGCCGTGCTCTCCGCCCTCGGGCTCGGGGTCTTCGTCTACGGGGTCCTGCGCTCCAGCGAATGGGGCTGGTTCCTGCCGAAGCCCGGCGCACCGGCCTGGCTCGGGCTCTCGCTGGCCACCTGGCTGATGCTGGCGGGGCTGCTGCTGGTCCGGCTCTTCCTCCGCTGGGAGGCCCGCCTGGTGGAGCAGCACCGGGAGCCGCTGGTGGACCCGGCGCTGCTGCGCAACCGGCAGCTCACCGGCGGCCTGACGATGTTCTTCTTCCAGTACCTCGTGCAGATGGGCGTCTTCTTCGTCGTACCGCTCTACCTGTCGGTCGCCCTCGGCCTGTCCGCGCTCGCGACCGGCGCCCGGATCCTGCCGCTCTCGCTGACCCTGCTCGCCGCCGCGATCCTGATCCCCCGGCTGCTGCCGGACGTCTCGCCACGGCGGGTGGTGCGGCTCGGGATCCTCGCGCTGCTCGCGGGCGCCGTCGTGCTGCTGGCCGCGCTCGACGCGGACGCGGGGGCGGAGGTCGTCACCGTCCCGTTGCTGCTGATCGGGCTGGGCATGGGTGCGCTGGCGTCCCAGCTAGGAGCGGTCACCGTGTCCGCCGTGCCCGACGAGCAGAGCGCGGAGGTCGGCGGCATCCAGAACGCCGTCACCAACCTCGGTGCCTCGATCGGCACGGCGCTCGCCGGGTCGATCATGATCGCCACGCTGACGACCTCGTTCCTGACGAGTGTCGAGCAGAACCCGGCGATCCCGGACGAGGTCACGAGCCAGGCGGCCGTCCAGCTCGCCGGCGGCGCGCCCTTCCTGTCGGACAGCCAGCTCACCAGCGCCCTCGACCAGGCGGGCGTCAGCACGGCCGTGGCCGATGCCGCCCTGGACGCGAACGCCGCGGCGAGGATCGACGGCCTGCGCGCCGCACTCGCCGTCCTCGCCCTCAGCGCCGTCCTCGCCCTGTTCTTCACCCGGCGGATCCCGACCACCCAGCCGGGCGGCGGCAAGCAGGCCGGGGCCTGACCACTCCGCCCGGCCGGGCCGGCCCATGCCGCTCCGCTCACACAGGTCCGCTCACGCGGGGAGGAAGAACCCGGTGATGTCGGCGAGCCGGCCGTCGCGGTGGAGTGCGGTGCTCACGCCCGCCATGGCGGTCTCGCCCTGCTCGCCGACCTGGGTCCAGCGGGCGAGCGACCGGTCGTGGTGGTCGAGCACCTCGTCGATGCGGAACCGGTGGCCGGGGAAGGCCTCGGCGAATCCGGCCATGTAGGCGGCGAGCCCGGGCAGGCCGCTGACCTCCGTTCCCGGGTCGCGGTAGGCGACCTCGTCGACGGCGACCGCGCCGAGCGCGGCGATCCGCTCGCCGGGGCCGGCGGACCAGCAGGCGGCGTAGTCGTTCCAGAGCTGCTGTGAGTCGGTCATCGCTGTTCCTCGTTCTGCTCGGGGCCGATGGACGCCATCGCGCCATCGGTGACGGTGTGCAGCTTGGTGTGGGGGGTGCCTGCCCGGACCAGTACCAACAGGCCCTGATAGAGCGCCAGCAGGTGGGCGGCAGTCGTCCCGATGTCCGATCCGGCCGGCAGCCGGCCGAGTGCGCGGGCCCGGGTCAGGGCGTCCGCGAAGCCGGACTCGATGGTCTCCAGGCCGCGCCGGACGCCTTCGGCGGCCTGCGGGACGGTGAAGCACTCCACGGCCGTGTTGGTGAGCAGGCAGCCCGGGTCGGGATCGACGCCGGTCTCGAACGCGGTGGTGAAGAACGACCGGATGCCGGCCAGCGGGTCGGCCGGCTCCAGGAGGTGGGTCCGGACCCGCCCCTGCACCACCTGCTCGTTGTAGGCGTCCAGGGCGGCGTGGAACAGGCCGTCCTTGCTCCGGAAGCTCCGGTACAGGCTGCCCGGGTGCAGGCCGGTCGCCTCCTCGATGTCCCGCAGCGAGGCACCCTGGTAGCCGCGGTGGCGGAACAGCCGCATGGCGGAGGCCAGGACCTCGGTACGGTCCCAGAGCTGTCTGCGTCCCACCGGAACCTCCATAGTTGAACGATCGCTCACAAAAAATAGCACGCGCCGGGGCCGACCGCACCGGGCAGGGCCCGCGGTCGGACACCCCCGGATTACCTTGCAGAAACTTTCTGCAAATCTGCAAGAAGCCTTGACGCCCCCGGGCCCGCGAGCGAGGGTCTACCTACGAGCCCCTGGCCGGAGCCGCCGACCACCCGCATCGGGCGGCCTCCCCGCTTCCCCCGCATCCGCGTGCACTCAGGCAGGCACCACCCGGCCGCCGAGCGCCCGACCCGCCCACCGGGGCCCTCCGCACCACCGACCGCCCCGTCCAGGAGTCGCCATGGCCCTCGGCCACGCCCCCGCAGTCGCAGCCGCCCCCGCAACCGGCGGCCTCCCCGCCCAGCAGCAGCACTCCGCCCGCACCGCCACCGCCGCACCGTGGAGCAGCCCGGCCGTCGCGCCCCCACTGTGGGTGGTCACCATGCCGACCACCCTCCGCGACGGCCGGGCCGGCACCCAGAGCTTCGCCGTACGGGCCCGCATCCTCCAGGACGCGATCATCGCCGCCGTCGCCTGCTCCGGCACCGACCACGCCCTCCTGCACCGCCGCGGAGCCCGCATCGACCCGCTCCGGGCCTCCGCCGTGCTGCACCACTGAACGGCCGCGCCGCGCCCGGCGACCTCCCCCACCCGAGCAAGGACCCCCATCCCATGCGTCGTGCCCTCACGGCCCTCGCCCTGACCGCGGCGGCCGCCGCCGTGCTGAGCGCGTGCAGCTCCGGCGCCGCCGGCCCGGCCGCCCCCACCGGCCCCGGCCCCGTCACCATCACCTGGTGGGACACCTCGGACGCGGAGAAGGAGGCGCCGGCCTACCGCTCCCTGGTCGCGGACTTCGAGAAGGCGAACCCGGGCATCAGGGTCGCCTACACCAACGTGCCCTTCGACGGGGCCCGGGAGGAGTTCAAGGCCGCCGCGGGCACCTCGGACGCCCCGGACGTCCTGCGGGCGTACGTCGGCTGGACGGCGGACCTCGCCAAGTCCGGCGACCTCGCATCACTGGACGGCACGGTCGCCGCGGCCGACAGCGCGAAGTTCCAGCCGGCGCTGATCGAGCAGGCCACCTACGGCGGGAAGCTCTACGGCATTCCGCAGGTCACCGACACGCTGGCGCTGATGTACAACAAGGACCTCTTCGCCAAGGCCGGCATCGCCGCCGCCCCCGCCACCTGGGACGAACTGCGGGCGGACGCCGGCCTGGTGAAGGAGAGGACGGGCGTCGACGGGTTCGCCTTCAACCCCCAGGACTACTACGCGATGCCGTTCCTGTACGGGGAGGGCGCCGACCTGGTCGACGTCGCGGGCAAGCGGATCACGGTCGGCTCGCCGGCCGCCGTCGCCGGCATCGACACCCTCCGGGGCCTGCTGGCCGCCCCCGGCGTCGCCGGGCTGGACACCACCGAGAACGCCTACGCCACCGTGATGGACGCCTTCAGCAACGGCAAGGCCGCCGCCGTCCTCCAGGGCCCCTGGGAGACCGCCGCCCTCCTCGGGAGCCCCGCCTTCCCCGACGGTGCCAACCTCGGCATCGCGGCCGTCCCGGCCGGCGGCGCGGGCCGGCCCGGATCGCCGCTCGGCGGTCACAACCTCGTCGTCAACGCCACTTCCGACGCCGCGCACCGCGCCGCCGCGCAGAAGTTCGTCGCCTTCATGACCTCGGCGGGCTCGCAGGCCTTCGCCGCGGCCAGGAACGCGACCATGCCGACCCGGGACGACGCCTACACCGCCGAGGTCACCACCGTCCCCGGCCTGGCCGGTTTCCGGGCGCTGCTGCCGACGGGCCGGGCCCGCCCCGCCCTGGCCGAGTACACCCTCCTGTACGAGCCCTTCGGCACCGAACTCGCCAAGATCCTCGCCGGCCAGGAGGACACCCGTACCGGCCTCGCCAACGCCGCGGCCGAGTCCGCGAAGCTGGTCCCGGACTACACGGCGCCCTGACCGGCCGGGCGCCGCTACGCCAGGAACGCGGCCGTGGCCGCCAGGAACCGGGCGGGGTCGTCGACCCACGGGTAGTGGCCCGCTCCCGGCTGGACGACGAGGGTGGCGGCGGGGACGAGGGCGGCGAACCCGGCCACCGAGCGAGGAGGGCTGTTCAGGTCGAACTGCCCGGCGAGCAGCAGGACGGGACCGCGGTGGGCGGCGAGCGCGGCGCGGGTGGCCCCGGGGTCGAAGGCGCCGTCGGCCGCGAAGTGGGCGACGGCGTCCCTGTTGGTGGGCTCGGCGGCGGCGAGGTGCCGCCGGGCCGCCGCGTCCCACCGGCCGCAGAGGAAGGGCCGGACGGCCGCCCAGTCGCTGCCGGTGCCCCCGGCGATCGCCTCCAGTGCGGCGAACGCCTCCGGGAACCACGGTTCGGCCGAGCGCAGCCGGGCGAGTTCGCGTCTGGTCTCCGCGGTGATCTCGATGCCGACGGCCCGGGTGCTGGGGGTGATCAGGGCGAGCCTGCCGACGTGCTCCGGGAAGCGGGCCGCGTACTGGGTCGCGATGCCGGCTCCGGCGCAGTGGGCGAGCAGGTCCGTCCGGGGCAGGCCGAGGTGTCGGCGCAGTGCCTCGATGTCGTCGACCTGGCGGTCGCAGCGGTAGCTGGAGACGTCCTCGGGGATCGCGGAGCGGCCGGTGCCGCGGAGGTCCGGGACGATCAGCCGGCGGTGGGCCGGCAGACCGCCGAGGTCGCCGAGGTAGGCCGGGTCGGCGGGGCCTCCCGGGATGCAGAGCAGCGGGTCGCCGGCTCCGTGGACGCGGTAGGCGAGCCGGGTTCCGTCCGGTGCGGAGAAGGTGGGCATGACGGGGATCCTGCCAGCCATAACCGGGTTGTACAACCTGGTTATGACGAGGGGTGCCCGGGGTGTATAACCGGGTGGTGACAGGCGACCAGAACAGGCACCGGGCCCCCGAGGCGCTCACCGAGGAACAGGCCGAGCGGATGCTCGCCGGCATGAACGAGGTCATCCGCGCGGGCGAGGAGATGCGCAGGCTCCGCGCCGAGATGATCACGCTGTTCGCCGGCTTCGGCTGGACCCAGGACCGGATCGCCCGGCTCACCGAGGTGAGCCAGCCCGCCGTGTCCAAGCAGGTGGCGAAGTACCGGTCCGCCGACCCGGCGCCCCCGATGGACCTCTCGCTCGACCAGCCCGACACACCGTGGCTCGAAGGCCGCCTGTGGGGCCTCGCCGAGGAGATCGCCGAGACCCTCGACCCGGCCCGCTGCGCCCGCCACGTCAACGCCGTCGCCCGGGGCAGGAAGCGCTTCACGCCCCGGAGCGTGGACGAGCTGCGGCGCCTCGTCGAGGCGGACCTGAGGCTGCACCGGGCAGAGCTGCCCGCCGGCTACCGGGCCGCGTACGACGAGATCAGCCGCGGGCTCGACTCCCCCGCGAAGACGGTCGGCAGCGGGTCGGCCTCCGTGCGCCGCACCCTCGCCCAGCAGATCCAGCGCGACCGGCTCGGCGGCACCGCCTGACCTCCTGACGGCGCGACGGCCCGACGGCGCGACGGCGCGACCGGTCCGGCATGCTGGCCGGATGGCTGAACTCAACGGCGTTCCGGTCGGGCCGGACCAGCTCCAGGCCCTGGCGCTGACCAACTACGGGCACTTCACCTCGATGCGGGTGGAGGACGGCCGGGTCCGTGGCCTGGCCCTCCACCTGGCGCGGCTCGCCCGGGACTGCCGGGCGGTCTTCGGCACGGAGCTGGACACCGACCGGGTAAGGGAGTTGGCCCGGCGGGGCGCGCCGGACGCCGGGGTGGCCGTCGTCCGGGTGACGGTGTTCGACCCCGCCCTGGACGTGGTGCACATCGGCGCCACCGCCGAACCCCGGGTGCTGGTGACGGTGCGTCCGGCGGGCGGCCTGCCGATGGGGCCGCTGCGCGCGCGGTCGGTGGAGTACGTACGCGACGCACCGGAGATCAAGAGCGTCGGGCTGTTCGGCTCACTGCGGCAGCGCCGGGCGGCGCAGCAGGCCGGGTTCGACGACGCGCTGTTCGTGGACGCCGAAGGGCGGGTGTCGGAGGGCGGCACCTGGAACATCGGCTTCGTCCGGGGCGGCGAGGTGGTCTGGCCGGAGGCGGACTGCCTGGTGGGGACCACCATGGAGCTGGTGAAGCAGGTGCACGCGTGCAGCACGGTGCCGGTGGCACTGGCGGAGGTGGCGGGCTTCGACGCGGCGTTCGCCACCAATGTCGCGTTCGGCGTGCGGGCGGTGTCCGGCGTCGACGGCGTGGAACTGCCCGGAAGTCACCCGGTGATCGACCTGCTGCACGGTCGGTACATGGCCATTCCCGGCGACCCTCTGTAGGGCGGGAATGCCGAACAATCGTCAATGGCAAGGGAATTGACTGATTGTCGGAATATTATTGCCATGCCTGACGGACCGTATTATGAAGAATGACCCCGAACGTTTCGGTCCGGGGCCACCCATCACAGCCGGGCGTCTCTTCTTGGCAGTTGCGTCGCCTGGCCCACATACAACGGCTCCCAGTATGCCCGGTCCGCAGAGTGATGCCCAGCCGTTCCGCCGTTCGAGGCGGCCGGCGGAGCGGCTGCGGCGCAGGTGTACGGGGCCAGGAGGCCCACATGCAGAGCATGGTGACAGCAGAACCCCGGGGCGCGTCGACCGGGGAGGGGGCGCGCGGCGGCGGCCGCGCTCCAGATCGTCGGGACCCCTCACAGCGGGGGACGTCGGTGGCGCACAGCTTCCGGACAGCGCTGACCTGGCGGTGGTCGGCGAAGATGCCGAGGCCCCTCGGCGGCGGATTCCTCAAGGTGCTGCAGAGCCTCAGCGCGCTCGCCAACGAGGACGGGGTGGTGCGGTTCCGGCGCAGCGGCGACGGAATTCCGCTGGGACGGATCGCGGACGGGGCGCGCTGCGACGTGAAGGACGCCCGGCGCTACCTGCGGGCGGCGATGGCGGCGGGGCTGGTGAAGATCGTCGGCGAGGCCCGGAAGGGCTTCGCGGTGGTGTACGCGCTGCTGGTGCCGGGCTGGGAGCCGGACTGGACGGCGGCCGTGGACTCGCTGGCGGACTCCCGGCGCAAGCGGCGCCGGGCGCCCGGCCGGCCGGTGTGGGCGGACGAGGACTGGGCCGGTCAACCGTCCGACGAGGAGTCGCAGTTCGGGGAGGACCCGGGGGGCGCGCACCCCGGGGAGGGCAGGGGGACGGTACCCCCGGGAGGTGAGGGGGGCGGCCCCCCGGCCACCCAGGCGGTTCCCCACGGCGGTGGTTCCCAGGCGGAGATTCCGGTCGTTGCCCACGTGCAGGCCCCCCGCGCGGGTACCCGCGTGACGCGCGAAGCCGAGGAACAGGCGCGGCAGTGGCGGGAGTTCGCACTGGCGCTGCCCGTCGACCTGCGGCTGGCCGCCGTCGACCTGCCGCTGCGCCACCCGTCCCGGCTGGCCGCCGTCGCGGCGATGAGCGAACGCGGTCTGACGCCGGCCGAGTTGGCCCGGCACACCGGGCGCGGCTGGTACTGGCCGGACACCGCCCCGAAGGCCCTGCTGGTCGCCCGGCTGGACACCGTGCTGGCCGGGCCGCCCGCCCCCGCGCGGACGGCGGCCCAGGCGGCGGCCAGGGCGGCCGTCCTGGCCGCCACCCAGCGGGGACCTCGCCGGTGAACTCAGCGGGCGGCGCCCCCGTCGGCCCGGACGGCGAGCAGGCCGTCCGGCAGGCCCACCGCGAGCAGCCCGTCGGCGAACGCGAGCGCGTGGACCGGGGACCCCGGACGGAAGTCCAGGGCGCGCCCGTCACCGGTCAGACGGCGCACCCGGACGAGCCCGTCGGCCCAGGCCGCCGCCACCGCGAGACCTGCGGCCGTAAGGCCCGCGGCGACCGCCGTCACCGGCACGTGGCGCCGGTCGGAGGGCTCCGCCATCGGCTCGGAATCCGGGCCCCAGAGCCGCACCGCGCCGTCCAGACCGCCCGAGACCAGCAGCGGGACGCCGCCGTCCGCCGTGGCCGCGAGGGCCGTCACCGGCCCGTGGTGCAGCTCGCGACTCGTCACCCGGCCATCCTCGGACCAGTGCACGCCACCCGCCGCATCACCCGCCGCCGGCCCGGCACCCGGCAGCTCCGGCGCGGCCGCCAGCACCGTCAACCCGGCACCCGCGACGGCCCGCAGGCCGTCCAGGGCGGCGCCGAGCGCGTACGGTTCGAAGCCCTCGGCCGGGCGGTCCGGGGCGACGATCGCGGCAGCGCCCCAGGCGTCCAGCAGCAGCACGCTGCCGCCCGGCGTCACCGTCAGCGCGCGCAGCGGCTTCGGCCCCGGCACCACGACCGTGCCCTGCGGCTGTCCCGTCCCCGCCAGCACCGCACGGACGGCCCCGTCCGGGTCGGCGACGAGCAACTGGCCGGCGTACGGCCCGCAGCCGGTGCTCAGAGCCGCCACGGCGCCCGTCCGCCACCGCGCCCAGACGCCCTGCCAGCCCGCCTGCGGCGGGTCGAGCCGGGCGGCGGCCGCATCGTCCCGGCCGAGCAGCCGGCTGCGGAGCACCGCCGCCCGCACCGCCGGATCGTCCTCGCCGGCCAGCGCCGGACCGGCCTCCGCCCAGGCGGCGGAGACGGTGGTGGGCGCGGCGAGGCCGGCCAGCGCGGCCGTCACCGCGAGCGGATCGCCGTGGACCAGCAGCAGCGGGTCGGCCGCGAGCGACGCCGGAGCGCCCTCGCGGGCCGCCGCGGCCCAGACCCGGGACAGCAGACCCGGCCCGGCCGCCAGCAGCTCCGGGGGGCCGCCCGGCACCAGCGCGAGCAGGTCGGCGAGGCGTTCCACGACCGGCGGCGGCGACGGCTGCCTCCCGGCGGCGGCGAGCGCCGCACCGGGGCTCGGGTACGCCGACGGATCGGCCCGCTCCGCCGCGCACCAGGCCTCGTAGCGGGCCCGGTCGGTCCACTGCGGGTCGTCCAGGTCCAGCACGGCGGGCGCGGCCACGGCGGTCAGCGCGGCGGCCTCCGGCGTGCCCTCGGACGCCTCGACCACCAGCCGCACACCCGGCATCCGCAGGAGCGGAGCGAGCAACTCGGCCACCAGGGCGCCGGGATCGGCCGCCAGACTCAGCTCCGGCACGCAGATCACCGTCCGGCGGCCGTCCTGCGCGACCGCCGCCAGCACGTCCGCCGGGGCGCGGGCGACCACGCCGAGCTGGCCGCCCAGCAGCCAGGCCGCGCTGTCGGCGGTCACACCGGCGGCCGGCAGCACGGCGTGCACCCGCTGCCCGGCCGGCGTCGCCGCCGACGTGCAGGCGAGCACCAGCCAGGCCAGCAGGTGACTGCGGCCCGATCCGGCCGAACCGGCCACCCGGCACAGCAGCGGCGCCTGCACGTCGTCCAGCCAGCCCAGCAGTGCCCGCCCGGCGGGCCGGCGGCCGGCCGCCAACTCCGGTATCCGGCGCCCGTCGTCACTCATGCCCTGCCCCCTGTCGTGGTGACCTGCCGAACCGCCCTGCCGGGCCGCGTCACCCGTCCTCGTCGGCGACGCTGAGCATCAGCGCCCGGACGGCGTCCTCGCGGGACTCGGCGGTGCTGCCGAAGTCGAAACGGTGGGTGAACTCCGCCTGCGGGAAGGCCTGCTGCATCCAGATCGCGCAGTAGTGGCCCGGCAGCAGACAGGGCTTCAACTCGCAGTACACCTTGGTGACCTGCTCGGGCTCGACCCCGGCGGCCTGCAACCGGTGCCAGACCAGCTCCTCCGGGTGCGGCAGGCCGGGCTCCGTCTGCTCGGAGACGATCTGCTTCCCGCCCTGCGCGTCGACGTACTCGAAGGCCGCCCCCGACAGCACGTTGAGCGGCAGCCGCAGGTCGTCCAGCACCCGGGGCCACCAGCTCTCGCGCTCCGCGAAGGCCTCCGGGTCGATCGCGACCAGAGTGCGGCGCAGTGCGAGGTAGTCCTCGAAGGCCGCGTCCTGACCGGCCCACTCGGTCGCCCGCCCCAGATGGGCGTCCAGTCGCAGCAGGCTCTCCGCGAAGGCCTCGACCGAGGCGTTGACGGCCATCTCCGGCAGATTCGTCCCCAGCACCACGGCCCGGACCGAACGGTCCGGCGCGAAGTAGAGCTGCGCCCCGCCGTCGGTGCCGATCCTCAGCTGTCCGGCCGCCTCCCCCGCCGAACCGCCCCCGATCCCGGCGTACTCGCCGAGCGACAGCGGGTCCGAGGGCACGGGCGCGGTGAAGTACCGCCCCACCTGCCGGGGCAGCCCCGGCTCGCGGAGCGGCCCGGCGGGCGCGACACCGAGGCCGCGCAGGCCGTCCGGCCCGAAGTGCGCCGTCAGTGCGGCGGCGAGGTTGTCACTCACGTCAGTACGGCTCCGGTCTTCCCTGCTGGCCCGTCGGGTGGGGAGTCGGCGGGGGCGGGGGCTCGGCCCCCGGGCCCCCGGCCGGGGTCAGTAGATCCCGGTCTCGTAGTCGTCGAGGATCGCCGGCCACGGGCTGCCCGGTGCCGACAGCGGCAGCGGGTCGCCGGCGGTGATGGCGGAGCGGATGCGCCGGGCGGCGGCGGGGCGGTCGATCTCCGCCTCGTCGTCATCGTCGTCGCCGTCGTCCCCGTCGTCGCCGAATTCGTCGTCGTCCCCGAATTCGGACTCCTCCGGGAATTCCTGGCCGATCAGCCGGAGGAGGGACGAGAGCGAGGAGACGTCGTCGTGCACGAGCACGTGACCGTCGCCGATCCCGAAATACACCCGGCCGTTCTCCAGGTGCACCAGGACGTCGAAGTCCTGGATCCAGCCGATACGCAGGAGGCGGCCTTCGGGAACATCCACGACGACAATGTCGGATTCACCGGAGACCGCGTCCCCGGCCACACCGGATTCACGGTCGGCCAATGCGCCGGAGATCGAGAAGAGACCGGCTGCGGGAATTCCGACGGAGGTGAGGAATTCCCGGGAGGATTCCTGCACCGGCAGGCCCTGCAGGGCCTCGCGGCGGGCCCGGCAGACCCCGGCCGGGCCGAAGTCGCGCAGCAGGTCACCGGCTTCGACGTCGAACTTCACGAGACCTCACCGTCCAGAGTCCACATAGCCGGAGAGGCTATCACAGCGGCCGTCATTTATGCCCCTTCCTGCGACGCTCCGCACGGTCCTCGAAATCATGCTGCCCCATGGTTCCCGAGCGGTCGCCGTTGGCGTGGTCGTCCTGGAGTTGGCGGCGGTACTCCTGGTGCGGCCCGTCGCGCCCGTCCTCGTTCGAGACGGAATTGTCGTAGGTCACGCCGTGGCTGTAGTCGATATTCGGATTCTGCCGGTGGAAATGGCGTTCGAGCCACCGGTCGCAGGTCGAGTCGGCCTGGCACGGTTCTCTTTCCGAATACAGTTCCCGGACGCCGCCGACCATTCCGCTGTTGATGATCGGATGCCCGATCGAGCGTTCCGAGTGGCTCCGCTTCCCGCTGCTCCGGCCGACCAGGATGAACTCGTTCCCGTCCGCGTCCCGGTGCCGCAGGGCGGCGTAGTTGCGGCCGCCGTACTCGGCCTTGCCCTTCTTGTTCTTGATCGCCTCCCGGACGTCCTCGACCGCGAGCGACAGCGGCGTCGGCCCGGTGATCGGCTTCGACGAGACCACCGCCGGGTCGCCGTCCGCCCGTGCGTGCAGGTTCTTGCGGGTCTCCTCGTCCGGGTCGTTCGCCCGGCGGCGCTGGGAGTCCAGCATCGTGTGGATGCCGGACCCGTCGGTGGCCGACACCGGGACGAACTTGCCGTTCACCAGCTGGCGGACCTCGCCGTTGTCGGCGACGTAGTACACCGGCGTGGCGGAGCGGTCGGGGCCGCGCTCCCCGGGCGGGGTCTGCCCGCCGGGGCCGCCCGGGCCACCGGAACCGCCTGGGTCAGCGGGGCCGCCCGGCCCCCCACCGGACTGCCCCGGCCCGCGGCCGGTGTCGTGGTCCTCGTTCAGGCTGTTGAGCCGGGTGCTGCTGTCGTCGTCGGTGCGGCGGGTGTTCTCGTGGTGGGTCTTCAGCTTCTTGTGGAAGCCGCCGACATGGTCGTCCAGCTTCCCGAGGCCGTCGTCCAGGACGTCCTCGACCCGGCCGAGCGCCGTGACGAAGCCGCCGAACATGCCCTGGCCGCCGCCGCCCCGGGCTCGTTTGCCCTTCCTGCTGCGGAAGTTGCCGTGGTGCTCCCGCATGGTGTCCTGGGTCCGCTTGAACCCCGTGACGGCGTTCTCGAAGTCGTCGTCGGACTCGACGATGTCGGTCATATCCCCGCCCCCTGGCGCAGGCTGTCGGTGCCGGCGCCGAGGCCGCCCTTCAGCGCCCCCGTGAGGTCCACGCCGTCGCCGGTGCCCAGGTAGGTGTTGAGCCCGTCGGTGGCGAGCTGCATGACCACGTTCTCGATCGCCGAGACCACGGCGTCCTCGATCACGCCGGTCGCGTAGTCGACGAGTTGCTGCTCCAGCTCGCGGATGAGCTTGCGGACCAGCTCCTTGCAGATCTGGGTCTCGGCCATGGCCGCCGCACCGGACAGGCCGAAGGTCACCACGGAGGCTGCGGCGGCGGCGGCTATCGAGGCGGCGAGGATGCCGAGTTCGACCACGACGGCGGCCTTCGCGATCTCCACCGCGACCGCCGCGCCGTCCATCACGGTGGCGAGGGTGCGCAGGGCGTCGGCGAAGTCCTGCAAATGGCCCTTCGAGGTCTTCTCCCAGGCGGCGGCGAAGGCCTCGATGGCCTCGCCCTGGCTCGACCCCCCGGTGAGGTGGTACGAGGCCTGGTTGCCGTCGGCCCGCATGTCCTCGATCCGGTCGGCCATCTCCCGGTAGTCGTCAGCGGATTCGCGGAGTTCGTCCTCGTCGATGTCCGGCCACTCGATCCCGATCAGGTCGAGTATCCAGACCAGTTCGCCCGGCAGCATCACGGACATGATCGCGTCGCCCCCATGACAGTCCCCCTTGCAATAAGACCGTTCATACTACAGACAGCTGACTCATCGACGGATGCCATGTCAAGGTCTCCTGCACGGTCACCTGCGGCACATCCGCCTCCGGCCGCCGGGGCCGGCTACGGCACGCCGAGCTCGAACAGGGCGTAGCCCGCGTACCAGCCGGCGGCGAGGGCGGGGAGGGCCAGGAGGCCGAGCAGGGTGGCCCAGGTCTGGCGGCGCAGGGCGTGGGCGACGCCGATGCAGAGCGGGAAGGCCGGGAGCAGGTAGCGGGAGATGTTGTCGAAGATCTGGTTGCTGCCGAGGGCGGTGATGATCGTCAGCAGGGTGAAGAGGACCAGGACCAGCGGTGGGCGGGTGCGCAGGAGCAGCACGAGCAGGCCCGGCAGGGCGATCAGCAGGGCGATCGCGATCAGGTCGGGGACGGGGTTGACCTGCCAGTGGTTCCAGTGGCCGGCCAGCACCTCGACGAAGGTGCGGGCGGTGGCGGCCCCGTAGTCGAAGTAGCGGTTCCAGGCTCCGCGCTGGAGCCGGAAGTAGCCGCCGTAGGTGTCGCCGACCCGGTGGCCGACCCAGCCGACGTAGCCGAGCAGGCCCCACGGGGTGACCAGTACGGCGGCCAGGGGGCGCGCAATGCCGTCCGTACGCCGGCAGAGCGCCACCAGCGCCGATATCGACACCACCGCTATCAGCACGGCGGCGGTCGGCCGGTTGAGCCCGGCGGTGAAGGCGAGCAGACCGGCGCTGAGCCAGCGGCCGGTCATCACGCAGTAGCAGGCCCAGGCGCAGAGCGCCACGAACAGGGAGTCGGAGTAGACCGCCCACTCGACGCCGGAGCCGGGCACCAGGCCCCAGAGCGCGGCGGCCAGCACACCCGTCCTGGCGCCGCCGAGCCGGGCCGCGACGGCGTAGATCCCGGCCGCCGCAACGAACGAGGACAGCACGGCGACCAGCATTCCGGCGCCGTACGTGCCGAGGCCGGTGCAGGCGGAGACGATCCGCATCAGCCAGGGGTAGAGCGGGAAGAAGGCCGCCGAGTTCTCGAACAGGGTGGCGTGCGGGAAGCCGTCCAGCGGGACGAGCCGGGGGTCGTACCCGTTGAGCGCGATCCGCTGGTACCAGATGCCGTCCCAGCTGCCGAGCACGTCCCAGGGGCGGGCGCCGCCGCCGCGCCCGGGGTTCTTGTCGGCGTAGTCACCGGTGTACGCGAGCAGGCCCAGGAAGACGGCGAGCCCGGCCGCCTTCACCACCGCGTACGCGGCGAGTGCGGGTGCAAAGCGCCGGACGGCGCCACAGGGTGCGGGCGCCGCCCCGGGCTCGGGCCCGGGCTCGGACTCGGCCGGACGGGCGGGTGCCTTGGGCAGTGTGCTGGCTGGTGTGCTCATGAACCCCGACTCCGCCCCCGCCGATGACCGCGCGGCTACGTACGCAACGTGCCGGGTGAGCTTACGACACGCCGCCACGGGCCCTGCGGGGCGGTGGCAGCGGCCGGGCGTGCGGGCGGGCGGACACGCACCGAGCCGCCGCCCACCCGCCAGGAGGAGGCGGGGGACGGCGGCTCGGAACTGACTGGACCGACCGGTCGGACAGAGCCGACGGAGATCAGCCGACGTTGGCGCAGCTGTTGCCGAACGCCGGGTTCAGCAGGCCGATGATGTCGACCGAGTTGCCGCAGAGGTTCACCGGAACGTGCACCGGGACCTGGATGTTGTTGCCCGACGCGACACCGGGAGAGCCGGCCGCGACACCCTGCGCCTCGGAGCTGGCCATCGCGCTGCCGGCACCGGCCGCAATGATGCCTACCACGGCGGCGCCAACGGCGGCGGTCTTCTTGATGCTCATATCGAGCCTCCTGAACGATCGAAGGTGGAGAGTGCACGGGGCGTGCATGATCTCCAACGAGGCCCCGGCAGGCGGGTTGCGTCCATCCGGCGGGTATCACCCGGACGGCGTACCCAGGGCATTCGGGTGATGAGCGAAGCCGACCGTTTCCCGTCGGGCGCCCCGTCGTTCTTCCTGGCGGAACACGCTTCATCAAGCCCTCTCAACGAAACGGGACGACACCATGCGCAAGTTCGCCCACGGCGTGCTCGGCACCGCGGCCGTCGCAGCCCTGCTGCTCGGCGGCGCCGCCGCCGCCTCCGCCCACGACGTCCGCGGCGCCTCGGCCCAGGGTGCCGCGGTCGGTTCGCCCGGCGTGCTCTCCGGCAACCTGATCCAGGTGCCCGTGCACGTCCCGGTCAACGTCTGCGGCAACTCCATCGGCGTGGTCAGCATCCTGAACCCGGCGTTCGGCAACGCCTGCGCCAACATCTGACCGAGCGCCGCATTCCCTCTGGACTCCCGGGAAATCCCCTTCCGTGCCGGACTTCCGTTCCGCACCGGGGGATCTCCTGGCCGCGCCAGCGCGCGAACATTCGCCGGCCGTGCGGCCATTGTTCGCCGAGCGCACGAAATGAGGCGGCCGCGCATCACCCGGGCCACGGGTGACAGGCGCGACTGAACCGCCGGAGTGACACATCACGGCGCATCCCGAACCAGCGGGCGATGATTCACATTCGCCCGGATCCCGACGGGATAATCCGCCGGGAAGACAATGGAGGAAGAACCCCATGCGTAACCTCAAGAAGGCTGCTGTCCTCTCCATGGCCGCCGCCGGCCTCGTGGTCGGTGCCGCGGGCGGCGCCGCCGCCAGCTCCACCGCCGAGGGCGTCGCCGCCGGCTCCCCCGGCGTGCTCTCCGGCAACCTGATCCAGGTCCCCGTGCACGTCCCGGTCAACGTCTGCGGCAACACCGTCAACGTGATCGGCGCCCTCAACCCGGCGTTCGGCAACCACTGCGCCAACGCCGGCTGAACCGGCTGTCGCCGCACCGGCGACAGCCCGTTTCACCGAGTCCGTGCCGCACCCCGCCACCGCGGGGTGCGGCACGTTCCTCCCGTGTGTGATCTAGGAGATCAACCACCATGCAGAACGTGAAGAAGGCCGCTGTCCTCACCGCCGCCGCAGCCGGCATGCTGCTGGCCGGCGCGGGTGCCGCTTCCGCCAGCTCCACCGCCGAGGGCGTCGCCGCCGGCTCCCCCGGCGTGCTCTCCGGCAACCTGATCCAGGTCCCCGTGCACGTCCCGGTGAACCTGTGCGGCAACTCCGTCAACGTGATCGGCGCCCTCAACCCGGCGTTCGGCAACAGCTGCGCCAACGTCGAGCTCCCGCAGGACCACCAGGAGCAGGAGGAGGACTGCTGATCACCGATCAGCACGACTCCTGAACGTACTGCCCCTCGGCCCGCCGGCCCTGGGGCAGTGCGTCGTCCCCGGTCCGTCCGGCCGATGTCACCGGCTCACCGACCCACCCGAAACCGAACCCGAACCCGACTCACCGACACCGAAGGGTAGGCCCCCATGGTCCTCAAGAAGAGCGGGGCCGGGCTCGCCGTCCTGGGCGCCGCGATGCTGCTCGGCGCGGGCACCGCGCACGCGGAACCCGCGCACCTCCAGCAGACGGACGTCGCCCCCGCCGTCGGCGGGCTGACCGGCGCCCTCGGCTACGGCGTCGCACCGGTCAAGGACCTGCGCCTCGACCCGTTCGCGCAGTCCTCCGCCGACGTGCTGAACAACGGGGTGGCCGTCCAGCCGGACAACTCCGGCCTGGCGCCGGTGAGCACGACCTCGGTGACCGGGCCGCTGAGCAACGGCGGCGGGGCCAAGGACCTGCCCGCGGTCGGCCCGCTGCTGGGCGTCCTGCCCGGCTGACCGGGCCCGGGAGCGCATGCCGCGGCCCGTTGCCCCGCCCGTCCGCGTGGACGGGCGG